>JANWHF010000209.1 GCA_025450555.1 Tepidisphaeraceae bacterium
GTCGCTGGATTACTACGGCGACAGCATTCTCAATTCCATGTCCGACATTCTCTTCGCCGCGCTGGGCTTTGGGCTTGCTGCTTATGTGCCGGTTTGGGTCGTTGTAGCGATGATCGTGCTGATGGAATTCGGCGTCGGATACGCCATCCGCGACAATCTCACGTTGAACATCATCATGTTGATCCACCCGTTTCAGGCGATCAAACACTGGCAAATGGGCGCTGGTTAACTTCAAAAAAGAAACCCGCGATTTCGCGGGCTTCTTTGAATTTGTGTTACGGTTGTAGGACCAGATGACCGATGTCAATCACCGCTTGTCGTAGGCGTAGTACCTCTTGATCATCGGTCCATAGTATCCGCCGCCCTGTACGCGGACGGCATTGAGGATGACGCCCAGGTGCTCGGCCTTGAGCCGGCGAAGCTCGTCGCGGACGCGTTGGAGCAGGCCGCGGCTGTTGCCTCGGGCACGGACAACGGTGATGACGCCATCGACGCGCGGCGCCAGGGCGATCGCATCGGACACCATCAGCAGCGGGCCGCTGTCGAAGATCAGGTGATCGTATTCTTCCAAGGCACGCTCGATGAAGTCGATGAGCAACTGGCTTTCGAGCAGTTCGGTCGGATTGCTCGGCCGGTTGCCCAGCGGCATGACCGAAAGGTTCGGCACTTCGGTCGCCCGAACCGCATGATCGAAGACGCTTGGATCATTGAGCACATCGCCGAATCCAACCTCGTTGCTGACATTCAATGCGTTGTGAATCATCGGCCGGCGGAAGTTGGCATCCACCAGCAGGATTCGCCGGCCGTTGAGCGCCAAGCCCGCCGCCAGGTTGGTAGCGACGATGGTCTTGCCATCTTCGGGGCTGCAGCCGGTGACGAGGATGCTGCGCGTGGTATCCAGCGACGCGATGTGCTGGAGGCGCGTGCGCACCTGGCGGAATTGCTCGGCGATAATCGAATGCGGAGCCTCATAAATCGCCAGCGGCAGTCGCGCGCCAGCGGCCTGCGGATCGTCGCTCTCGTGCGGGATCATGCCCAGCAGCGTCATCTGGCCGACGCGGGCCACATCGCGCGGCGAGCGCACCGTCGTGTCGGTCATCTCTCGCAGGAAGGCGATGCCCAAGCTGAGCATTAGACCCAAGGCCAGCGCCATCGGCAGCACAATCGACAGCTTCGGGAAGCTCGGCCGATCAGGAAGATCAGGCTGGGCCGACCATTCAATCGGACTGAGCTTGTCGTTGCCCATCACCAGCCCGAGCTTGTCCTGCTCATCTTTCACCTTATCGAGCTTCTGGCGCAGATCGTCGCGCTGGTGGGTCATTCGGCTTACTTCATTTTTTGTGCTTTGCAGCTCCGAGATGCGCGCCGTTAACTTGGCCACGCGCTCGTTGATGTCATTGGAGGCCTGCTTATCGCCGGCCACTTCACCCTGAAGATTTTCGCGCAGGTAGTTGGCCGATGAATCGCGGGCCGAGGCCTCTTCGTCGGCTAGCGCCTTTTGCAGATTCTCGAGATCCTTTTTCTGCGCCAGGGTAATCCTGTTGCTTTCACCAAACTGCACGAGGTCTTCGCTGAGTCGCCGCTGTGCATCGAAGACAAGCGCGCGGTGACCGACGATCGACGGATTCTGCGAAAGATCCCGCTCGACCTGAGGAACGCTGCCCAGCTTTACTTGCCGCTCAAATGAATCGAGTTTCGCCTGAGCGGTTGCCAGGTCCTCCATGACCTTTGACTGTTGCGGAATAAGAGCCTGAAGCTCGATGTCCTTCTCGCTCATTCCGCCGCCGATGGCGACACCCTCCTGAGCAAGCTTTTCGGTCAGTCCATTGATTTGCGCGCCCAGCGAATCGATCTGAGTTTGATATTCGCGGCTGAGCGATTCCAGCGAAGACAGCCCCTTGCCCTGCTGCTCGCTTTGAAGCTCGCGCGTGTTTTGAATGTATTGATCGCACAGAGCGCGGATGACCGTCTGGCAATCCTTTGGCACCGAGTAAGACATCCGGACTTCGATCAGTCGGGAATTGGGCACCGGGCTGACGTCCACCTTTTCAAGCAGATCCTGCTTGGCCGCCTGGGCGTCAACCGTCTGCTGATTATTCTTGTAGGTGACGAATTGTTTGAACCAATCGGTCTGACGGATGGGCTGGCTGCTGGCCAGCACCTGCGAAAGCAGGCCTTCGTGAAGCAGCAGCTTCGAGTGCGTGCGCTGCTCGATCTCCAACTCGGCGGTGTTCACGCCAGCGCCGTAGAAACTATCGCCACCACGAGGCATTTCCGGCTGAGTGAGAACGCGGAGATAGCCGACCGATGTATACCTGGAGAACTTGGCCAGCAGATACATGTTGGCGAGATAGCCAACCACTGCAGAGGCCGCCAACGCGATCAGAATCAACCAGATATTGGCGCGGATGACGCGCCAGACATCAGCACCGGTCAGCGCGTTGGCCTGTTGCGCCGGCGCCATCATGACCGGGCCGATCGGATACCCATTACCCGCAGCACGAGGCAGGCGGGAAGGTGCGGTCTGCGGCAAACTCGTCATGTTCTCTCCTCAACTGCAAAGGCCAGCGGACGGCCCTACATCCAATGCCGACATCTAGTTCCTGCTCGCGCTACTGAAAGTTTATCGGACCCAATACGCGTCTGCAGGTGAATACAGAGTATACCACATTTGGCGGGCCTCCGAGCGCCATTTTGCGCGCCAGGACGGGCTTATTGAGCCGACCCCACTCGGGTGCCATTTTGCTCGCGGGCCTGCCTTAACCCCTGATCGATCTCATCCTTGAGGTGGGCATCAACGGTCTGATGCTGGTTTTCCATCTGCTGGACCTGGCTCATTGCAGTTGCCAACTGCTGCTCGGCCATCTTCGGATCCTTCTTACGAAGGTAAGCCATGCCCAGGTGATAGCGCGCCTCCAGGAAATCCGGGTGGTCCCGAACGATGCCATCCAGGATTGTCAGGCCGATCCCGGCATCGTTACCGCCACACAAGGTCAATACCCAGCCGTGCGTATCTGCCACGCCCGGATTGACCAAGCCGTTGCGAATCTGGATATCGTAAGCCTGCTGGCTGTATGTTTTTGCCTGCACCGGATTCTTCATGTCCACGGCCAGGAGATAAGCAATGTTATTCAAGACCGAAATATCGTTCGGCTGGATCTTCAGCAGGTCGTCATAGGCCTTGTGAGCCTTATTGAACTGCCCTGCCATCTGATAAGCCAGCCCAGCCTTTTGCAGCATGCTTGCGCGCTCGTCGGTTGCCAGGGCATCTGGCTTTGCCAGGAGCGGTTGAAGAGCTTCCACCGCACCGGCCCAGTTGGCATTCGCTATCTCCAAATCTACGGCCAGCATGCGCCAGCGGTTCTCGCTCGCGACGTGTGGCTGGACTCGGGCAATTGCCTGGTTGTAACCAACTGATTGCCCCATCTTCAGGATCACATCGCGAGCCGATTCAAAATCCCTGGAAGGATCAATGGCTTTCAGGGCCTGGTCAAAATCGCCGGTCGCAGTCGATTTGTCTCCCGACGCGGCATGAGCGATTCCCCGATCGCTGTAAATCCAATAATCACGATGGTTGTCGGCAAGCAGCGCATCGATTTGCGCCAGCGCACCCTTGTAATCTCCAGATGCCAGCATGATGTCCAGCAGATCGTGCTGGTAGATCATGTTATTCGTCTTATCCAGTTTGATCGCCTGGCGCATCTGCTCCAGGGCCTTCGGATAATTCTTCTGCTGCGCAAGTGCCTGTGCATAAGCATGGGGCCAGGCCGGGTTGCTGTTGAGCTTTGGATCAGTCATCGCAGCCTGCACGACTTGCTCGAACCGGCCCCATTTCTGGTTCTGCAGGTAAATCGTCAACAGGCGCGCCCGCACGTCGTCGTTGGTCGGCTCAATCGCCAGTGCGTCTTCCAACTGATGTGCTGCTGCCTCCTCGTCATGCCGACGAGCATAAGCAGTCGAAAGGTCCACCTTGTAATGAATGATCTTTGGATGGCGGGTAGCGAGGTCGCCGAGGTTTTGAATGGCCTGAGCGATGTTGCCATCCTTGAGGTCATTGAGTTCGACCAGAGCCTGGAAGTAAATGGCGGTATCGTTTTTCGGATCGATCGCCAGCGCGGCCTGTGCGTGCTGCCGGGCAGCAGAGTAATTCTTCGATGTCAGCTCGATACCCGACAGAAGAAGCATGATGTCTTCTGATTTCGGATTGGCTTCGAGCGCTGCACGGGCACTCTTGTCGGCCTCGTCGAATCTTCCGGCCGCCATCAACGTCCGGACTCGCGCGCGAACGACCTCCAGCCGATTGGCGTTGGCCTTGTCGGCCAGCACTTCCAGCGCCGCATCGTACCGCTGCTCGCTGACCAGATGCTGGGCCAGTCGAAGCTCCAATGCCGTGTCGTCATGTGACGCGGCCCAGGCCTGGCGGAAGAGTTTCTCCGCATCCTCTGGATGTTCGCCGCGCGCATAGTATTCGCCCATCAGCGAGATGATTTCGGGTCGATCTTTGTATTGCGGAAGCGACGAAAGATGTTCGAGAATTTTGAGACCGTCATCGAAATGTCCGGTCTTTTCCAGCACTTCGGCCAGGCCTGCATTGAGCCGCAGGTCTTCGGAGAATTTGGCTACGCCGGTTTGAAGCGTCTGATTGGCCTCATTACTGAATTGCTTGGCCTTGGCCGGATCGGAAGCTTCCGCCTGCTTGGCGGCCATCATGCAGGTTTCAGCCAGGTTGAAATAACTCATCGGGTCATTAGGCGCCTTCTGAAGGATGATGCGGCGCTGCGGCACAACATCCGCTGCATTGTGCAGCGCATCGTGCGCCATCACGATTTCCTTGAGCTGCACATTGTCTGGCATGCGCTGCAGGCCTGCCGACGCGACATCCCGCGCCTGATCCGGCTGATCGAGTCCTTCCAGGCAGCGCACCTCACCGATGCAGGCATCGATGTTGGTGCTCTGAATTTCCAAAGCCGTGCGATACTGATTCAATGCCTCATTCAACTGCCCTGCCGCGCGCAACGCATCACCCAGCATCCGCCAGCTCTGGCTGAAGGCGCTGCGGTCATTGGTGAGCTGCCGGCCAATTGAAATCGCCTTGGTAAAGTCCTTCTGGGCCATCGCCAGTTCCCACTCATAGGCGCGGCCAGTGGCCTGGTCGGCGTTGAGCCGCGCCAGGGTGCTCGCGGCAACCTGGGCCTGGTCGAATCGTCCCTGCCCCAGATTAATATGAAATGTCAGGTCCCACGCTCCAATATCATCCGGCCGCTGATCGCGAACCTTCTTGAGATGCGCAAGGGCCGAGTCATATTTGCCTTGTGCCGCATCGGTCCGCGCGGCCGCAAGTTCCTGCGTAACTGGATCACCGCTGGCCAGCAGCTTCTGTGACAATGCCTTGAGCTGCTCGGGCGTCGCGCCATCCAATTGCTGCTGAAGAATCTTGAGCCGAGGCTCATCGGGCATCGATGCAATCGAATGCTCCACCAGCGCTTTAGCTTTGTCCTTCTGATCCAGCTTGGAATAGACATTCGACAGGAGCAGAACGCTCCGCAGGTCGCGAGGCTCTTCCTTCAGCACCGCTTCGAAGAGTCGGGCGGCATCAGGGTAATTCTCGATCACGTAAGCGCGCTCAGCCTTGAAGCGCCGGGCCGAAAGCGTGTCTTCCGGCAATTTTTCGTATAGCCCCTTCAAATCTTCAGGAGATTTACCCTGGGCCTGGGCCAGCGCAATGCGATAGCGAGCCACGTCAGGCGAATCAGGCTTCACCGCCGACAGTTGATCGATCTGGTTCTGGGCAGCAGCAAAATTTCGTTCCTGGGCATACAGCTCAAAGAGCATCGCCCGCGCCGGCATAAAGCCCGGCGCCGCCTGAAGAACCTGAACCAGCCGCTGTTCGGCCGCGCGATTCTGCCCGGCTTCGAAATAGCCGCGGGCGAGCTGGAAAATCAGGTCGTACTGGAAGGAGGGCTTGTTGGGCATGTGGTCCATGATGTCCACGGCACGCTTCAGCGTTTCGATGGACTGGGCCTTTTGTCCCTTGATGTGTTCGACGGAGGCTCGCAATCGAAGAAGTTGCGGGCTTTCCGCTCGATGCTGTGCCGCAAGCGACTTGTATCCATCGTCGATCTGCACGAGCAGTTGATCGCGTTGATGGGAATCGGTCGTCGTCGAATACTGATCGACGCGCAAATAGGTCAGCTCTTCGAGCATGGCTGACTGGTTGAACTTCAGCAGTGCGCCGCGAACTCCGGCTTCATGGGAGTCCGCCAGCGGAGTCGAAAGCATCTTGATGGCTTCCTGCCGCTTTGCCTGATCCCCGGTCATCCCAAGCACGCGCGCCAACTCGTTCTTGACGCGCGGATCGGTGCTGCCCTTTGGCGTGGCATCGACCTTCCGCAGAATTTCTTCGGCCTCTGGCAGGTTCTGGTGCTCAACCGCACGCTCGGCCGACTCCAGATAGACATCAACCATCAGCGGATCGCTGTCGTTGGTCAGCTTCTGCGCCTCGTTAAGAGCCGCTTCGCTGGTATCAAGCTGCTTCTGACGCTCTTCCTTCGTCTTGCCAAATTGGATCAGCATCCGGTCGATCTGCGAAATCCGGAGCATCAGCGAGCCGGTCATGGGGTGGACAGCGGCCGCCGCGTCGACGAATTGCTGGACTCGTTTCAGGTCCGCGGCCATCCGATCGGGATTCGACCCGCGAAACGCCTTCACTGCATCGCGCAAGGTGGCGCGACACAACGTGCTGAATACTTCATAGTTTTCCGGATGTGCCTTTTGAATTTTCTCGAGCTCCCCCAGGAGGTCATTCAATGCCTTTTGCGAAAGCGGCCCGCCCTGCATCCACTGCTCGATTGGGGCAATCAGGAGATAGGCGTGAGCGCGGACATTGCTCGGATCATCCTGATACAAACGTCCCGCGACATCCTTCAGGCCCGAATATTGGGCCGGCTGCATGGTGGATGGCGCATATGAAATCTGATCGACATACGAATCCAGCAAACGATTTAGCGCCACGGCATCATGTGGATCGATTTCCAGGGCCGCCTGCCAGGCAGCGCGCGCCTGCTCCAGCGCCCCGAAGCCTTGCTCTCCACCTCGACGATTAGCCACGTCACCCAGATCGATATAGATCGCCTTGTTGGTGCGATCGAGTCGCGCCGCCAGCGTGTATTCGATCTGCGCCCCCTCATAATTGTTGTCCAGGAGATACTGCTTTGCGGCCGCAACATGCTTCTGGGCATTGGGCCGATGCATGTACTTATAGAACCCAAAGCCGATCACGCCCATCACGACGACGACAAGCGTCAAAGCGAGCAAAAAGACTGTATTAACGCGTTTGGCCATTGGTTAAAGCCTTTGATTTACCGTCTCATCGTCCGCACAGGTGCCGGACAGAAGTTTCGCAAAGCTCTGGAAAAATAATCGGACGTTCCGGAGTCAAATTCCTGTGAAAAACCACTATTTGCCTGATGAAGGCACAGCGGAATGAAGCGCCTTCCAATCGGGTAGCGCCTTTTCCAGTTCCGGCAGCGCAGCGGTCAGGAATTTTTCCATGGCCTGCGCTGAATTCTTTGCCACGTCAGGGTTCTGCGACATTGCCGCCGGCGCCTGAGTCATCAATTCCACTTTGGCGTAATAGCCATATCGCTCACGCAAATCCTGCAGCCGGCCGCGGACACCGAACGAATCGGCGTCGTAAACGCCGTTGACATTGAATAGATATCCCACATTGCGCGAGACGCGCCGCGTCGCAACCTGATCGTCAAACGTCAGGAAGCGATATGGAATGTTCCGCTGCCAGCCGTCTGCACCATGCAAGTTGGCATCCTTCTCTTCCGAATGGGTCACGTTGTAACCATCCGCGACGTAGCAGCGCTCGGGGATGTGCGCCACCGTATCCACAAGGCCGGTGTAATAAGTCACGGCGGCAGTGATGATCGCCTGCGGCTGCCGCTCCTGAATCTGGGAACGAAGCGCTTCGTATTGCTGCGGCGTCGCCTTCTTCATCGCCTCGATTTCATCGGAGCCAACCAGGCTGCTGTCCGCGTAATCGCGAAATACATACTGACTGGTGCCCAGAATCTGCTCCGTCTCGGCGTCGATCGGCTGATCCTGCGACACCTGCACCCAGTCGCCCATTTTTGCGGGAAACGCATCCTTAATCATTGCCACGCGAAGTGGGCAAGGTAGCTTCTTGAAATGAAGCTTCAGAAATCCGACCGCTCCATTGAGCGTCAGCGCCGAAACCGCCAGCAGCAGAACCGTCACCACGAAAGCCGGCTGAGATAGAACGCGCTTGATCGCGCGAGCCCACGGATTCATGGCTTCTCCTTCGGCGCGCGCGGCGCGTTTCCATTTCGATCGCCCGCCAAACCTTTGGGCCTTGGTGGAAGCGTCATCGCCGGACGATTCGCAATCGCAGGTCTGGGCGGAAGTGTTGTTTGCGTTTGCGCCACCGGTATCGCCTGCCCTTCCGCCGCTTGCGGCTTCGCGCCAGCGCCCCCCGACGTCGTTACCCCCCTCGCCCTTACCACTTTCGTCTTCAACGCCGCCTTGTCATCCACTTCATCGATAAACAGATTCTGCAGGATCCACCCCACCAGCAGGATCAGGAAGAATGCCGGGATTAGCATGATCACGCCCACAAACTGGTGGGCAAAACTTTCGGAGAGTTGCTGGCTCACATACCGGTCCAGCAATCCCTGCCCGCTGACGCGCATCACGTTGCAGAAGATCGCGATCGGCACCGCCGTCACGACCATCACGATCTTGGCCCACAGCGGCCGGGCGGACAAAAACGCGAGCATTGCGGCCAGCGAGACGAAGGTCATCAGCGAGCGCAATCCCGAGCAGGCCTCGGCCACATTCAGCGTGCGCACGGCATTATGATTGCCCACCATGATGATCTTGGTGCCAAAGCGCCATGCTTCGACATTCGCCACCTGCAATGTCTTCACCGCCACGCCCGCGGCCAGTTCCTGAAGCGGGCTGGCGATCTTGCTGTACAGCAACCCCGGCCACGGCAGCGCACAGAACAGGAAAATAATGGGGAACCATGCGATCCGCATGACCGCCCAGCCGCACAACAACGTTACGATGCCGAACAGCGAGATCACCATGCCAATGTCTTTGAACCAGTCGTTCTGTCCGGGATAGATGCCGTAACCGAAGAACAGAATCCCAAACAGCGCGATGCCCAGCCCGCTCCAGGCCGGCTTCACCTTGGCGGCTCGCAACTGCTCACGATTGACCCACAAATAATAAAGCCCCACCAGCGGGATGAAGATCGCATGGCTCCAGTTGGGTTCGCCGGTGAACGGATTGGTCTTGTCCCACAGCCGGCGGAGATTGGGCCAAAAGAGCAAGGCAAATAGCGCGACGACTGTCACGACCTTGAGCCAGGAAGATCGCCGAATGCCCAATAACGACTGGTCCTGATCCTCGATCGGATCAAGCTGCGTCGAGCCCGATGCTGATATGGCAGTCGTCAAAAAAATCTCCCCGTCACTTCAGGCCAGATAAAAGAAAAACTCCCCCGAACCGGGCAAATGACCTTTACGTTTTTACGCCTTGGATTATCGGACAGTTCGGGAAACCGCTTACATATAACGCAACTATTGCAGCGGCTTTCGCGATTCTGGGCTTCTAATGCTACGTCCGTAGAAACCCCAGCGCAACAGAATGCAAGAAAACCTGTGCGCAAGGGCATTACTTATGGAATGCCTTACGTTTGCGAACATGTCAAGACCGAGACGAATCGACCACGCAGGCCGAGCAAGGTGAAGAGCTGCGTAAAAAGAATGCGTCGCTGCGCAACTCGAGCGACCCATTCTTCTCCTTGACTCATTGCTATTTGGTCAGCAGATAGGCCAGCAGATCATCGAAATCATTTTCCTTGATGACTTCGCTGAAGTTGCTGGGCATCAGCGACTGAGTGGATTGGACCGACCGCTTGATGCGCGATTTGGGGATGGCGATTTCCTTGCCGGTAGAGTCAGCGACCGTGAGCGTCGAGCCTTCTTCGCGGCGCGGGATGCCGGCGATGACTTGCCCATCATCGAGCTGATAGGTGTTGTAGCGGAAGGCGGCATCGACGTTTCGGCTGGGGTCGATGATGTCCTCGGCCAGTCGCGGGGCGCCGCGGACGCCGATGCCATCGAGCTGCGGGCCGACATGCGCGCCCTGCCCGCCGATGCTGTGGCAAACCATACAGTTGGTGGCGAAGATCTTGGCGCCATTCTCCGGCGATTTCTTCCGATCCGAGCGGAAATGGGCGACGCGCTCGTTGATTGTCCGCTGGAGGGTCATGTCCTTGGGCGGGAGCGACGCGGTCAGGTCATGCACGCGCTGATCGAGATTGGCCGGCTTGGCTATATCGAGCCGGTCGATCAGCGTCCGATCCTGTAGCAATTGAGGCGAAGCTTTGCCATTGGCCATTGCGGTCAGCAGCGCATCGGCGCCGGACGCAGTGGTGGCCAGTGATTTCGCGAGAGCAAGCTGCGAGTTGGCCGGGGCCGTACGAATCGCTTCGACCATTGCGTTCTGAGCGGCGGGCGTTTCCACCTGGGCGAGCGATTCGCCGGCAGCATTGCGCAGCGCTGGACTGGATTTCACATCAGACAGCGCGGCAATCAAAGCGGTAGCATGCTTCCCCGGCTCTAGAACGCCCAGCGCCTGAGCGGCCGCCACGCGATTGGAGACATCGGTGTGACTGCCCAATACGGTAGCGATGCGATCGGCAAGGCTGGTCAGTCGAAGGCCGCTGGCAATTTCAATTGCCGTGCGCAGCGCATGCTCGGTTTCCGGCGGCACTTTCACCACCGGCGGATCGAACCGCCCTACCGCGATCCACGCATAGGCGGTGCCGTTGTCGGAATCCATGATCTCGACATATCCGCTCTTGCCGGCGAACTTGGTCAGATCCCATTCGACGCGACGGGCCGTGTCGTTGCGCGGCGCGGGCGAGAGAGCGAGCACTTCGTTGCTCTGCGCATCGCGCAGACACACGATATTCTTCATCGTGTTCTTGATCGCGGGCTTGCCGCTGTGACCAGCCACGTAGAAGGAGAGATGGTCGGGCAACTTAAAGGTCGGTGATCGCAGGATACCGGTCCCAGGTTCGCCCAGCGGAAGCGATGAGATAAACGGCGATTCTTTGTCGCCATCGGCCGACGCGCGAAGCTGCACACTCCAGGGATTACCCGCATCGGGGAATTGGGCGGCGGATGTATTAGCCCAGCCACCAAAATCATCCTTCGGCGACTCCAGCAGCTTAGTCGCAAGGTCCGCGCCCCACTTGCGTGCCGATTCACCGAGTGCGCCGTTGCGCTGCGCGATACCATCCTCGAGCGCCTTGAAGAGCGTCAGTTCAAGGCCGGTATTGTCGGTAAATTTGCTGGAGACGACTTTCGCCAGCTCGTCGGTTTCCTCATTGGTGCCGTAGCGCGCGGCATGAGTCACCAGCTTGGCCAGTTTTTGCGGCTTGTCATCGGGAAGTTCGGCCATGTGATGGACCAGCAGGCCGATCGCGCCTGGAGCCGTCGCTCCCTGAGCCGCATCGACCAGGTCGCGAACATCCTTTTCGCTCCATCCGGGCAACGGCAATTTCTCCGCCACGCCCGGGGCATCGAGCTGATTGCGCAGCGCCATGCGAAGCGTGTGAAGAAGGAACGGATCGATCTTCGCCTGCTCGCGGGCATCAAGAATTGGCCGGACGTTATCCAAAGCAGGGTGCTGGCCCACCGCGTCGGCGGCAGTCCGTCGCACGAGCGGGTCGGAATCCTTCAGGCCAGCCAATGCCATCTCGTGCTGGGCCGCGTTCCATGGAATCGTCTCCGACAGCACACGCATGGCATGCTCCCGAACGATTGCATCGGAATCGGTGGCAAGACGATGCTGGAGCGATTCATCCAAGGCATTCAACCGCCACAGTACCCACATGCCATGCGCCTTGAGCCAGGTATCGGCCGGGGCGTTCAAGGCCGCCTTGAGCGGTTCCACCGCTGCTTGGCCGGTGTGATCGGCCAGATAATTGGTGGCGAGCATGCGAATCGTGAAATTGGAATTTGACAGATCGGCAATCAGCTCGGCAACCGAAGCCTTGGTCAAATCGAATGGCTTGGTCGGAGCCGGCTTGGCATCCCTTCCTTCATAGACAATGCGCCAGATTCGGCCGCGCTGCTTGTCGCGCCCCGGATGGTGCAGATCGACTTCGTAATGTCCGATGATGCGATTGTAAAAGTCTGCCACGTACAACGCGCCATCCGGACCCAGCTTGATGGTCACCGGCCGGAACCAGTGATCGTCGCTGTCCAGAAAATCCGGAGCATCGTCGCCGCGATAGCCGGATCCAATCCGCTCGAGCTGGGCCCGGTTGATCTTGTTGGTCACGACGTTGCCGACCAGCATCATGTTGTGATAGCTCTGCGGATATTCCGGCGCGACATAGTCAATGAGGCCGGCGATGGCGGTTGAGCCATACATATGATTAATCATGTCGGGGCCAAAGCCCAGGCCATCGTCAGGCTTGCCGAAGCTCGAGTAATAAGCGCCGCGGAGCAGCAGGCAGATTGGCTTGGTTTCGCAATCGCTGGAAAGCAGGTTTCCCAGCGGGTCGATCGCCAGCCCGAAAGGATTCACCTGCCCATGTGTGAAATATTGAACGTGGCTGCCATCGCGATGAAAGCGATAGATGTTGCCTGAGTTCATCTCAATCTCGGAGCCGTCGGTTCCGCGAACGTGCGACGTATTGCGGAAGCCATGGACGGCATAGACCCATCCGTCGAAGCCTTCGATGAATGAACCAGTCTGGCCGTGGGTGTCGTCGTGCGCCTGGCCGCTCAGCAGAACGCGTCGCTGGTCGGCATGGCCGTTGCCGGTCGTGTCCTTCATATCCCAGATCGCTGGGATGCTGTAGACGATTGCTTCATTGGTGGCGATGGGCAGCACGCCGACGGGAATGTTGAGATTATCAGCGAAGGTTTCGATCTTTCGCGCATGACCGTCGGGTCCAAAGTCGCTGAGAATTTTGACGCTGTCGGGCGTCTTCGCGCCGCTCGTAGCGGGGAAGGGATATTCTTCGGTGTCCGTAATCCACAGTCGTCCCTGCTCGTCGAAGGTCATGTTGATTGGCTTGTGGATCTCCGGCTCAGAAGCCACGAGCTGGGCTTTGAAGCCCGGCGGAAGGTGAAACGCCTTGGCTTCATCTTCAGGCGTGCGCGGGCCAGACGAGACGACAAGCTCGGCGCCGAATGTAACGTGGTTCAAACACGGAATTGAAACGACAGTGAAGCCGACGGCCAAGAGCCAAAGCGGGGTCCAGCGCATTGCTACTCCAGAAAAATCGCGTCCTGAAAATGCCCGACTCCATATCTACCGCGCGATGCGCGCGCCGTTTGGATGCGATGGAGTTCTGCGCGAAATGAATTGAGTTTTCGATAAGCGGAATTGAGAGAGCCGTACACGAAGTAAGCGGATTCGCGCGATTTCCGCGCCAATCCGCTTACTTCGTGCGCGGCTCTTTCGATTACTTGATGGATGCTCGGAGAAAACGCGGAAAACAGGTCTGTTTATGCTCGATAAAATTCTCGCGTTCCGTACCATTCTTGAGCTCGCTGAACTTCGTGCAAGATGATGCGTAGAATATCTTTATGTGCAAAGGATGTGGCTGAATTTAATTTACATTTAACCTTGTTTTTTCGGCACCCGCTGCATATCCTAACTTAATGCAAACAGATTGCGATGTGTCGGCCGATCGCGATCGATATCTGAACCTTGGCCGCGAGAATGGAGTTGTTGTCAATGCCTCTTCGCGCAAAAACACCGGAAAGTGTGACCAAGCGGCTCAAGCTGTTTATGTTTGGGCCGGCAGGCGTCGGTAAAACCACCGCCGCCATCCAGTTCCCCAACAGCTACATCATCGATGCCGAGCGCGGCACCGAGAATTATGACAAGCTCGTGACGACCAGCGGATCGGCCGTCTATCAGACCAATGACATCAATGAAGTCATCGCCGAGGTGAAGGCTCTACTGACTGAAAAGCATGATTTCAAAACGCTGGTCATCGACCCGATCACCACCATCTACAACGACCTGCTGGAGAAATGCGAGCTGAAGGTCGGCACCGATTTTGGCCGCCATTATGGTGAGGCCAACAAGACGATGAAGCGGCTGGCCAATCTCATCATGGCCCTGGATATGAACGTGGTCATCACCGCTCATGCCAAGACCGAATACGGCGCCAACCTTTCCAAGCTCGGCTACACCTTCGACGGCTGGCGGCAGCTCGATTACTGGTTCGACCTGGTCGTCGAGCTGACCAAGAAGCACAAGAAGCGCTTTGCCAAAGTGGTCAAGACTCGGGTCGAATCGTTCCCCGACGATGACGTGTTTGAATGGAGCTACGAATCCATCCGCAAGCGCTATGATATTGCGATGCTGGAAAAAGCACCCGAACAGGTACAGCTTTCCTCGCCGGAGCAGGTGCGCGAGATCAAGGAGCTGCTGAATATCGTTCGGCTCCCGGACGGGACCATCGACAAGTGGTTCGCCAAGGCGGCGGTGGATGTGTGGGAAGACATGCCCGCCGACGCGCTGGCCAAGTGCATCCAATACGTTCGCAACCGTCTTCCGGGTGCGGCGGCGGCTGCGTAACCATCGCAAACGCTGTGCGACTCCGGCCGCCGCCGTTTAGCCGCTACCGCTTGCGGTGCGCGTCGGGGAGCGCTGCCCGGACGCACCGCGTCAGAACCAGGTGACGTGCTGAGCGATCATCAACTATTCTGCGAGCCGAAAAAGCGCACCGCAAGCGATAGCGGCTAAACGGTAAAGGACCGTCCAACACTTTAAATGCGTACTCCGAAGGCGATCATCGTGGGTCAGAAGCACGGTGATCGCCTTCTTTCCATGGCGCTCACGTTCGCGCCACCTATTTATGGCTTCTGACTTCACGAAAGGTTTTGCATCATGTCCAGTTTCAATCGCGTTACGCTGATCGGCAACCTGACCCGCGACCCGCAGGTCAAGCACCTCCCCAACAGCCTGGTCATCGCGGAATTCGGGCTGGCGATGAGCCGGCGCTTCCGCACCCAAGGCGGCGAAGATCGCGAAGAGGTCTGCTTTGTCGATTGCACGGCTTTTGGAAAGCAGGCGCAAGTCATCAGCGAATATGCCCGCAAAGGTCGGCAACTGTTTATCGAAGGACGCCTGAAATACGACGTCTGGGAAGACAAGTCCGGCCACGGCAAGCGCAGCAAGCTGTCAGTCGTCATCGAGAATTTCCAGTTCCTTGGATCGCGAGAAGATGCCGCGAAACCCCCGCAGCGCGCCGAAACCGCCGAGCTTCCGTGGAAATCGGAGCAGGAACAATTAAAGGACAAAGAGGCGCGCTTCCAGGAGGCGGATATACCGTTTTAGCCGCCGTCTTCTCTTAAACCGACTTTGGACCCCCGCACGGGCTGGCCGGCGAAACATCGCCCCAGCCCGCGTTTACTTCCATCCCCTCAACCTATGCGAGGGGAATTTTCCGGGCTTTGGCTCGCTCGGTCTTGTTGAGCGTGACCGTCAGGCAGCCGTTCTCGAGCTTCGCGTTGACGTTCTGCTCGTCGATGCCCTGCGGCAGCGAGATGCTCCGCTGAAGCCGCTCATACCGCCGCTCGCGAAGCAGATAACTGCCTTCATCCTTTTTCTGCTCATTGGACGGCGGCTGCTGCTCGTGGTGCTCGGCCATGATGCTGAGCATGCCGTTGTTGCCTCCGCTTGTGCATCAGGTTCTGATCGCGTCGATCTTCAAAAACGGTCGCAAGGGCCGAATTCAGTTGAACCACGGATGGACACCGATTCACATAGATAAGAAAGGAATTCGCGTTCAGTTTATTGCAATTCCATCTGTGTCCATTCTTAAATCCCATCGACAATAAACCCCGGCGGAAGCATCTGTCCGGAGGGGCCGACGCGCACGCGCGTCAGGCGGCCATCGTCCGATTCCACTTCGAGCGCTGCCGATACACCGTCGTTCCATTCTGAAACGCGAACGCGGGCCGGGTGGCGGATGGTGTGGCCGATCGTGATGCCGCTCGGATCGCCGGCGCTGATGTCCAGCTTCGGCGATTGATCCGGGGCCCCCTCTTCGGCGGTAATGCCCAGCAGCGGAATCCCCCGCGCGTTGGCGCAGGACCGATCGGGGCATTGAACGGCCCCATCGCGCGTTTCCATATCGATCAGTTGGCCCTGATGCATTCGGCTGAACTGATCGAAGAAAAACGGCCATTGCGATTTTGGAACTTCATACATGTTCATGAATGCGCACCTCGAAAGTAATTGTCTTCTTCAATCAGACACCTGTTGGGAATGTCTCTTCGACTTCGCGCGGCTCGGTTGCCGGGGATTTCTCCAGCGGTGTAACAGCCGTCGTGCGATCAAAGTGAATCACCGCATCAAACTGCTCCGGCAGCGAAGCGATGAAATAATGGCTGAGCCGCTCGGTCTGCGGGCGGTAGATCACGCCGATGGCGCGCTCCAGGTTCGACCCACGAAGCTGGTCGGACAATTGCTGGTTGTCTCGCAATACCAGCATAAACCGGGCCATCTCGGTCTCATGGAAGAGGCGCTCATAGCTTCCCTCGATCGAAGGCCGCACGCCCTTTATTTGGGCCGGCTCGTCCCAATCGTTGGCGGCCGTCACCGTTCCGTCGTGGGTGGTGAAGCCGATGTTGAAAACCTCGCCGCCATAGTGCTCGCGCATCAGTTGTCCGACATTCCATTCGCCCGATGTGCCCATTTCCGTGGCTCGGGCATCGCCGAGATGGGAGTTGTGTGCCCAGACGACGAGTTTCGAGTTCGCACCTTCGCGGTCCAAGAATTCAGCCATTGCACGAACTCCAGCACATCGCGGTTGCGCCACATCCATTGCGGAAATCGTTTAAACCCGGAAAGTGCCGATTGAGCATCCGGATCATCCGCGAAGCCGCGGACAAATCGATTGACGCGATAAGCATCGGGCCAGTCGGTTTCGACGATGACCGCCGCGAATTCCTTTTCTTCGATCAGCCGGCGCGTGATCGCGGCGCGGGCGGCGTAAAAATCGTGAGTGCCGTGCGAAGCTTCGCCGATCAGCACAAATCGGCTGTCTCGAATCAAGTCGAGAAGCGGCATGTAATCCTGCGATCTGCCCGACAACTCGGTTGCCTCGCGGCGGATCGCCTCTCTCAACGGGGAATTGAAGGCGACCATGATTCATCTCCGTTTATTTTGATCGATCCGGTCCTTCTCCGATCGAAGATTCCTGCTCTGCTGAAGCAGCTCGTGAACCTCGGCATCGCTGGTCTGCTGGAAGTTTTCGTACCACTCGCGGACCGCGGCAAAATCCGCCGGTTCACGTGCGCAGACGATTTCGTCGGCCAGATGCCTGAACTGGTCACAGGTTTCCGGCGCGCCGACGGGAACGGCGACAACGAGCTTTGCGGGTTGGAGCTTTCGCAAGCCCTGGACGGCGGCCGCCATCGTAGCGCCAGTGGCGAGCCCGTCGTCGATCAAAATGACGATCTTGCCCCGCACGTCAGGCATGGGCTTGTTGCCGCGATACTGGCGCTCGCCCCGGCTCAGTTCCTTCAATTCCAGTCGGGCAACGCGATCGATCGACGATTGATCCAGATGCAGCGCATCGAGGACGCGCTCGTTGAGCACCTGAACCCCGCCGCTGGCAATCGCCCCCATCGCCAGTTCCTGATGCCCCGGCACTCCCAATTTCCGCACGATGAAAACATCCAAAGGCGCCCCAAGCCGGCGCGCCACTTCAAATGCCACCGGCACGCCTCCGCGAGGCAGGCCCAACACCAGCACGTCATCCCGGCCCCCATGCTGCTCGAGCCGATGAGCCAGCTCCTGGCCCGCCTCGGTCCTGTCCCGAAATGGATGCTCGGTATTCACGGTAGGTCCGCACAGCGATTCGAGGCCGCAATCGGAATGCCTTCGCTGGCGGGCTGAGCGGGAAATGCGCTGCAAGAGAAAGACGATGATTGAACATCGAATCACATGGACATATCTACATAGCACAAATGCAGCGCGCGCCGCGCTCATCATTTATGCTGCATCTATAAGTCTGTTATCATAAAGTTTTTGTGTGATATTCCCGGCCCCATTCAGCGCTTTTGCATCACGCGGCGGCGCCGCATTGTCGCATTTTATGACCGGTAACGTTTTGTAACGCGGCACCTTCAGGTGGGTGCAAGGCACGAAGCTCTCTTTCAATGTGCGTTCATCCCCGTTGATCAGCGATTGATAGCAATAATTCCATTAGCCGCCCGGCTTGTCGGGCACTTTTTGCCCTCCGCGGCGTCACAGGAGTGACGCCCTCCAGTCTCGCTCATCATTACCACGGTTTTCCGCTGAGCGTGCGATCGAGATTGAATGCGGAGCTGATCAATGCCAGGTGCGTAAATGCCTGCGGGAAATTGCCAAGCGCCTCTCCGCAATATCCGGTTTCTTCTGAATACAGCCCGAGGTGGTTGGCATACCCCTGCATCTTCTCAAAGATCAGGCGGGCATGATCGAGGCGAGGGCGGTCCATCTTCCCGGCTCGCGTGAGTGCTTCGACCAGCCAGAATGTGCACATGTTGAAGGTGCCTTCGCCGCCGGCCAGTCCGTCTGAAAATTCCTTGAGGTTATAGCGATAGACGAGGCTGTTGGAGAGCAGGCCGCCGTCGTCGGGATCTTTGCAGATGGCATCGAGCGTCTTGAGCATTCGCGGATCATTGGGCGCCATGAAAAAGACCAGCGGCATGATGAGCGTGGAGGCATCGAGCGATTCGCTGCCATAATGCTGGACAAAAGCCTGGCGCTTGTTGGACCAGCCATTCTTCATGATGTCGAAATAGATTTCATCGCGCGTGCGGATCCACATTCCCCAGGGGGCCGGGAATGAACGCTTCTGCGCCAGACGAATCGCGCGATCGAGTGCGACCCAGCACATGAGCTTTGAATAGGTGAAATGTTGCGGCCCGCCGCGCGTTTCCCAGATGCCTTCGTCTTTGCGGTTCCAGTTTTTGCAGACCCAATCCACCAGCGCGACAAGTTCCACCCAGAAATCGTAACTGATTGGCGCCCCATATTTATTGTAAAGGTAAATGCTGTCCATCAACTCGCCGTAGATGTCGAGCTGAAGTTGGTGCGATGCACCATTGCCGACGCGCACCGGGCTGGAGCCTTTGTAGCCTTCGAGATGGCCGAGCACCTCCTCCGGCAGATCATGCCGGCCGTCGATGCCGTACATGATTTGAAGGCCGCCATCGGGATTTCGTTCGTGGCAGCGCGCTTCCAGCCAACCCATAAATGCGCCGGCTTCCTCGGTGAATCCGACGCGCAGCAGGCCATAGATTGAAAATGCCGCGTCGCGAACCCACGTATAGCGATAATCCCAATTGCGCGGGCCGGGAATCGATTCGGGGAGGCTGCATGTTGGGGCGGCCACCAGCGCGCCGGTCGGCTCGTAGGTCAGCAGTTTCAGCAAAAGCGCCGAGCGATAAACCCGCTCGCGCCATCGGCCGGTATAGGTGCATTTGCCAAGCCAGTCGTGCCAGAATTTGACCGTGTGGGAAAGCAGCCGAAGCTCGGAATCGGGGTCGTGAACCTGCGCCCCCTTGTGCTGCGGATCGAGTGGCCGGAGGACAAAGGTGGCGCGCGTCCCCTGCTTCAATTCCAGGACGGCGTCCACGCCGCCGCGATCCAATTTCAAATCCAGCTTTTCCCGCGTGGTCAGTTCAAGCGTGAGCGACTCGGATCGAAAGATCGCGCCGCTGGGTGTCAGATCCACTTTGTGTTCATCGCGCGCATAGTTGAAGGCGGGATAGCATTCGACCCGCACCGGCACCGAGCCGCGGATCGCTTCGACATGGCGAATCAACTGGTGATAACCCGGCTCGCCTTTTTTCAGGCCGACGGGCATGTAGTCGATGACTTCAACGACGCCGTCGCCGAGCAAAAAACGGGTGATGAGCACATTGGTTTCCGGCCAGTAAATCTGCTTGCGCGTGGCATGATCGTTGACCGGGCAGATGCGAAAATGGCCGCCCTTTTTGTCATCGAGAATGGCGGCAAAGACGCTGGGCGAATCGAAAGTCGGAAGACACAGCCAGTCGATCGAGCCGTTGCGGCCGACCAGCGCGGCGGTGTGCATGTTTCCGATCAATCCGTAGTCTTCAATGGGCTGATAGGCCATGGCGTGCAATATCGTACCGCTTAATCGGATTGACGGTTATCGCCCATTTTTGCCTGATCGCGTTTGATGCGCGCATCCAGGTCGGAGGGACGCGACGAATCGGGAAAGCCCTTCAAATAGCTGTAGACCTCTAATGCATGTGCGTAATTATGATCCCGTTCAGCCTGCTCCGCTTCTCGCAGCAAGCTACTGGACGTCCGGTCGTTCTGGAGTCGGGCGGATGCCACCTGCGCATCGCTTTGCCGGTCATCGGAATTGGAGCAGCCGTAGCCGCACGCCAGAATCAATGTGGCAGCAAGCATCAACTGGATCGATTTCATGGTCAAACTCCTTGGCCTTTTAGGACCGATGCCTGTCTCAGGCGTTAGACGATGCACGCGAGCGAAATTCATACCGCCGCGCTCGCGAGAAGGCGGGAGTTTGCAAATCGGTTTGAAGCTTACGGGATCATTTGCGGCCAGAGATAGGCCTGTCCCAGTGCCAGGAGCCCTACCAGGGCGGCCAGCGCGATGCTGTGGAAAAAGACATAGCGCAGAATCGGTCCTTCGGCGTCTTTCTGATCGGTTGCGACGCTGGCGACCACGATGCTCTGTGCATCGATCATCTTTCCCATCACACCGCCGGAGCTGTTGGCGGCTGTCGCCAGGATCGGCGAAATCCCTAGCCGACCGGCTGTCACCTGTTGAAGATTTCCAAACATCGCATTCGA
>JANWHF010000210.1 GCA_025450555.1 Tepidisphaeraceae bacterium
AACATCGACCCTCGCCGCATCCGGCCCGGCATGACCATCCGTCTGCCTGGCAAAAGCGATGCGGTGGAAAGCGCCAGCTCTGACTCGACTTCCTCCAGCCACGCCAGGCATGGCCTGGTGAAGGTCATCGCCGACAACACTAAGGAATACGTCGTTCGCAGCGGCGACAACCTCTACAAAATCTCGATGCGCCTCTATGGCCGCGGCGACAAAGCCGACTCGATCTATCAGCTCAACAAAGAGCAGATGGGCAACGATGCCGGACGCTTAAAGGTCGGTATGGTCCTCAAGCTCCCGCAAGCACCGACGTCCAGCGCTTCGGCGCGGGAATAGCGCAAGCTGAATTCACATACTTCAATTGTCGCGACGCAGCCGCGCCCTTACCGTTTCAACCGCTTGCGGTGCGCGTCCCGAAGCGCATCCTCCGCAATTCAAACGACGGAGTGATGGTTTCCATGCCCGCGCCGTTCAGCCCCTTTGAGATGACCAGCTTTGGGAGAACTGTACACCGCTTGCTTCGCGCGCGGCTCTTTCAAGCGCGCTTCACGCCGCTGCAAACAATGTCCTCTGCTTCTCCGCGCCCACCTGCTGCCGGCACTTGAGCTTCGCCCGTTCCCACAAGCCGGCGCATTCCCCGCTGAGCACCTGCATGTATCGCTCAAACCAGGCGCGGGCATCGTCGAATCGGACTGCCGCTCGGAAGGCCGGCAGATGTCCCAGCTCATATAGAATGAACAGCGAAACCTTCGGATCCTCCGGCATCCGCCGCATCGGTCCATCGGGCCAGATGCCTTGCGCCTTCTGAAGGTTCGCCAGATGCGCCAACCCTCGATCCATCGCCACGCCCGCCCCGTGGTTGCAGGATAGAGCGCGGATGCACATCGTCGTCGTGACCAGGTCTCCCCAGCCGCCGTCAGCTTCCTGCACATTTAAGAGGGTATGGATCAGTCGAGAGCAGAACGGCGTCGCCGATTGATTGAGCTCATCGAGCCGAATGATGGCCAGCGCCGTCACGCCCGCCAGTGACGAAAGCTGGTTTTCAAACCCGAATGCCCGCTCCGGCCGCGCGCCGATCAACAGCCGATACAAGGCCGCATAAGATTTGCTGCTCCACAGTCGCTCGATCATCCGCAAAGTCATCATCGCCGGATCCTCCGCCGATTTAAGGAAGTTGTTCTCCCGGTACAATACCCTAACTAACGGGATAAAGTCAAGCGAAATTTTTGGGGAATGTTCGGCTGCCCTGATCCAGCGGTATTGTTGGTGTATGATTTGGATATGACCGCTGACACACTTCCAAAGATCAACGTGAAGCAGGCAGCTTCGATTGCCGCGGCGCATATCAAGGATCTTTACGGGGAGCAGGATGCGCAAAACATTCCGCTTGAAAAAGTCCGCTTCGAGCCCGAAAACAACCGCTGGGACGTAACGATCGGGTTCAACCGCAAGGCAAGCCTGCCAGTTTCGAGCTTCATCAGAAATAATGAGCAGCTCCGCGAGCTGCTGAACCAGGATATCGAGCGCGTATACAAGGTCGTTGAGGTAGACGGAACTACTGGAGCCGTCCTGGGCATGAGAATGCGATGACGACTCTGGCGCGCTACCGATCCACAGGTATCCTGATCGACACCAACATCCTTCTTTTGCTCATCGTCGGTTCGTACAAGCGTGAGTTGGTTGGAAGGCACAAGCGGACAATTCCCTTTCTGCCCCGTGATTACGACCTGCTTGTTCGACTCGTTGGTGGATTTGACAAAATCCTCACGACTCACGCAATTATGTGCGAGGTGAGCAATCTCGCGTCGCAAATAGCCGATCCAGATCGGACCGGGATTCTCGCAACTCTTCGTGCATTTGTCGGCGCGGTGCAGGAACACACGATTTCCAGCATCGACGCCTGCGAATGCGAAAGTTTTCTCAAAATCGGCATTACCGACTCCGGAATTCTTGAACTGGCCAAAACAGATATACCGGTTCTTACAGACGACGGCGTCTTGGCTAATTTTATTCAGGCATCGGGCGCGACTGCATTCAATTTCCATCACTTGCGCCAGTTGGATGAGGGCTGATACCCGAAAGTCCAAACGAGGAGCATTTCCGTGCGAATCATCATTCCCCTCATGCTGATGTTTGTTGCATCCGCCCTTGGCTCCCCCGATCATCCACCCACCCGCCCATACGACAATTACGTCTTGGATTATTCCACTTCCGTCGATCCCGCCCTGGAGACCCAACTCGAATCGATCGACACAAAACTTCGCACCAAATACGGCATCTCCCCCGACCAGACCAACGTCGGCCTGCTGGATCTCGACCACCTTCGGCTCGCGATGATCCATCCCGATCACACCGACTACGCGGCCAGCGTCGCCAAGATCGGCATCCTGCTGGGTTACTTCCAGACACACCCTGATGCCGCCACGCACCTCGACCCGGCCGTTCGCCATGAGCTGGGCCTGATGATCAAAGTTTCCAGCAATGAGATGGCGTCCAAATACTCACATATCGTTGGATTGAAGAAGATCCAATCAATCCTCGACAGCTACGGCTTCTACGACAAAAACCACGGCGGGGGCATCTGGTGCGGGAAGCATTACAGCCGGGACGGCGAGCGCTACCCCGACCCCGTCAGCGACAATTCCCACGCCGCCAATGTCCGGCAACTGCTCCGGTATTACCTGCTGCTGGAACAGGGCAAGCTCGTCTCGCCAGAAGCGTCGGCGACCATGCGGCAGATCTTCGATTCGCCGGATATCCCCCACGACGAAAACAAATTCGTCAAAGGCCTCGCCGGCCGCGGCCTGCACATCCTCCGCAAGTCCGGCACCTGGCAGGACTGGCTCCACGACACCGCCGACATCACCGGCCCCGGCCGCCATTACATCCTCGTCGCCCTGACGAAGAATCCCAAGGGAGATGAATATCTGGTCGATCTCGCGCCGGCGGTGGATGATTTGATGAAGGGCACGGACGGACGTTCTGGTGGTTTTAAATGACGCCGCGCCTTGAGCGGAAGCGCCAAATCCAGCGAGTATAATTGCACATGACTGAGGCAGAGTGGCTGACATGTTCGAAGCCAGCCCCGATGCTGGAACTTGTGAAGGACAGTGGGAGCGACCGACAGTTTCGGTTCTTCAACTGCGCATGCGTCCGTCGCGTTTGGGACGACCTGAAGGACCAACGACTGCGCGATGCGATCACAGCGGCCGAGCAGCACGCTGATGGGTTAATGGATCGAGCGACGCTGGCGCGAGCGGTCACGGAAGCGAATCGAGCGCGCGGAAAACACGACGTGACGCGAACCGCGTACGAGACTGTCCGCTACCAGCCGGGGTACCCATACCAGGCTACGTCTCTCGTTATAGACCGAGTCTCATGGCACGTTGCCTCTTTGGTAGTTCCTGACCCGGATGCGCCGTGGGGGACTTATGTCGACGAAAAGTATGTGCCCGTAAAGCCCGAAGCACATCGCCAGTGGATAAAGGCACGGAACGTCGAGCTGGCTGCTCTATGTGATATCGTTCGTGACATCTTCGGCAACCCATTCAGGCCCGTCGCTAAGCCCACAGAGTTGCCTTCCGCCATCAAAGAACTCGCCCAGACGATCTATAACGAGCGGACCGTCGACCGCATGAACGAGCTAGCGGACGCCCTGGAGCGGGCGGGTTACGGTGATCAGGAAGTACTTGAACACTGCCGCGGAAGTAGTCCGCATTTTCGCGGATGCTGGGTGCTTGATCTGCTACTGGAGAAATCATGACCTCACGGAGCAGAGGGATACAGACCGTCTCTTAGCTCACATGTGTCTCCACTGGCTGACCCGTTGGCAGCGGCGCTTCGGCAACCGGTGGGGCGACGGGGACATTCAGCAGCCGGAAGGGGGGATGGTCCGGATAGGCCTTTCGCATCACGTGCTGCGCGACGTTGTAGACGGGGACACCCGTTGACGTATGTCCTTCGGGCGAGCCTTTGTGGGCGTGGCCGTGAACGGCTGCGGTCACGTGATAGCGATTGAGCGGCTCTTCGAGCCGGCTGCAGCCGAGCCATGGGAAGATTTCGATCGGCTCGCCTTCCACCGTGTCTTTCACCGGCGAATAGTGAAGGATCGCCAGTTTGCGTGGCGTGCGCAACTGCTGAAGGGCCTTCTCGAGTTTCATCGCTTCTTCCACCGCCGCCTGGACAAAATCTTTGACGGCAGGCTCGCCGAAAGCGGAAAGTGTGCCGCGCCCGAAGCCGCCGCAGAAACCTTTGACGCCGGCGAACCCGACGCCGCAGATCTCCTCGGCTTCGCCATCGAGCATTCTCACGCCGGCATCCGTAAGAACCTTGTCGATCTCAATTGCCTGACCGGCTTCAAAATCATGATTGCCCAGAACAGCCAGCACCGGAAGCTTGGCGGCGGCGGAAAGTTCCTGTGCCAGCACTTTGGCCTCTTCGGTGAGCCCATGGTTGGTCAGATCGCCGCAGAGCACGAGGATGTCGGCGGCGGCGCTGATTTGTGCAAGTAATGGTTGAAGCACGCCGCGCGAGCCTGCGCCGCAATGCAGATCGCCCACCGCCGCCACCCGAACCGGCCTTCCCGGCTCGCACTTTACGCTTCGTCCATTATCCATGCCCCCCTGGCGGGCAAGATCCATGCCTCGGCATCGCCTTTGCTCGATATCGACGCTGGGGCTTTGGCCATGCGCCTGGAAGGATGTTCGATGCCACTCACCGACACTCAACAGGCTCAGCCACAAGCCGTCTTCGATGGGCTGGAACAGGAAACGCGGGATTTTTATCTCCAGGCGATGCAGATTCTCGATAGCGCAGAAGTCCCTTATGTCGTGGGCGGCGCTTATGCGCTGGCGTCCTACACCGGAATCGTCCGGCACACCAAGGATTTCGATACCTTCCTGCGCCGGCGCGATCTGGAGCGTGCGTTGGATGCGTTTGAAAGGGCCGGATTTCGGACAGAGATGACACACCCGCACTGGGTCGCAAAAGCATTCAATGATCGGTCGGATGATCCCGACTTCGTTGATTTCATTTACGGCTCAGGGAATGGGATCTGTCTCGTGGATGATGTCTGGCTCGAGCGGGCGCTCGATGGGCAGGTGCTCGGGCGGTCGGCGCGGCTTTGTCCGCCGGAGGAGATGATCTGGAGCAAGTCGTTTGTGATGGAGCGCGATCGCTACGACGGCGCGGATGTGGCTCATTTGCTTTACGGGCTTGGGGCGAAGCTGGATTGGGCACATCTGATTAATCGCTTTGGGGAAAATCGGGCTTTGCTGCTGTCTTATCTGATCCTGTTTGGATTCATCTATCCGAGTGAAAAATGGCGCATTCCCCGGGATGTAATCGACCAATTGACCCAGAGCGCGCGCGATGAGCCGGAATCGGCGCTGCGGGTTTGTCGGGGGACGCTGATGTCCTGGAGTCAGTTTCTGCCGGACGTGCAGGAGCGCGGGTTCATGGATGCGCGCCTCCGTCCCGATGGAAACATGACCGCGGAGCAGATTGAGCGGTGGACGAACGCCCAGAAGTAAAA
>JANWHF010000211.1 GCA_025450555.1 Tepidisphaeraceae bacterium
ACGTGCAACGCGAAATGGAGTCGGCCGAAGCGAGTTGTAATGCTCGTCCGAAGCGATCAAAATGTGCCCAGTGCTGAGGGACTTGGAAAAACCGCTGAAGGGGGACCGGGGAACGGTCGAGCTGCTGTCACGGATCGATCTTCAACGTCTGATGTTGTCCCCGTCCCTCGCTTCTGATCCGGCCAAACGCTCTAAATTAGGGCAGTTTTTCACACCCGCCGCGGTTGCCGGATTGATGGGATCCATGATCGCAGAGCGATCTGACCTCACGACACTACGAATTCTCGACGCGGGGAGCGGCAATGGCATGCTCACGGCCGCCGCCGTCGCGGCCATCCTGGCCGGGGAGCACCGTCCGAAGGAGATCGTTGCAAACGCTTGGGAAATTGATGCCGAGCTTACCGCGGAGTTGGATCACACGTTAACACACTGCCAACAAGCCTGTGCAGCGGAAGGCGTTCGATTCGTCGGCGATATACGGCGCTCCGATTTTATCGGGGATGCGTGCCGTGCAATTCAATCGAATCTCTTCTCTGAAGATTTGCTCCGGTTCGATTTGGCTATTCTTAATCCGCCCTACCGCAAGCTGAGCAGCGCCAGTGTTGAGCGCGCCCGGCTTAGTTCCATCGGAATCGAAACGAGCAACCTCTATGCGGCGTTCCTCTGGCTGTCGATGAACCTTCTCGACGAGGGCGGGCAAATGATTGCTATCACGCCGCGGAGCTACATGAATGGGTCCTATTTCAAGCCCTTCCGCGCAGCACTGCTCCGCGAGATGCGTTTTGATCGGATTCACGTTTATGAGACGCGCGACACAGCATTTGGTGGCGACGACGTACTCCAGGAGAACGCAATCATCAGCGCCCGCAAAGGCGGTGAGCAGGGTCCAATTACGATCACGACTTCGGAAGGTCCGGACGATGAAGGGTTTTCTTCAAGCACGCTTTCGCTGTCGCAGTTCGTGCGGCCGGATGATCCCGACCGCGTGATGCACGTGGTTGCCGACGATCATGATGCTCAAATCGGGCAGCAGATGCGCTCGTTGCCCGCGACGCTCGAAGAACTGGGCGTGTCAGTCTCGACGGGAAGGATCGTTGATTTCCGAGCGCGCGAGCGGTTGCAAGAGAGGGCCTCAAGCGGCAACGTTCCAATGATTTTCCCGCGCCATTTGCGCGACGGCTTCGTTTCCTGGCCGCTCCCTGCGAAGGGGAAGGCGGATGCAATTGTTCCGCGCGCAGCAGACGATCCGGACCTGCTGCCATCGGGATGGTATGTCATCGTTAAGCGATTTAGCGCCAAGGAGGAAAAACGTCGGATTGTGGCGGCTCTCCTCGATCCATCTCAGATAACCGCCGAGCGAATTGGATTCGACAACAAGCTTAACGTCCTGCACCGCAGCGGCGGCGGCCTGCCTGAAGCCATCGCCAAGGGCTTGGCTATATTCCTTAATAGCACAGTGGTGAACTCTTACTTTCGGCAATTCAGCGGGCATACACAGGTCAATGCAGCCGACCTTCGATCATTGCATTTTCCCGATGAAGTGACTTTGAAACGCCTTGGCCAAGGTGTGAACGGCCGGATGCCTGGCGAGGATGTCATCAACCAGATCATACAGGAGGAGGTTCCCGCCATGGCCAAGGGGATCAGGGCAGTCGCAGCGAAAAGACGGGTGGAGGCGGCGGTTGGCGTGTTGAGGGCCCTCAACACGCCAAAAGCCCAGTGCAATGAGCGGTCCGCACTGACGCTCCTCGCCCTGCTCAATCTTGGCCCTGTGGCCGAATGGTCATCGGCAGCTGACCCGCGCCTCGGCGTGACCGAAATAATGGATTGGATGGCGGCGACTTATCGGAAGAAATATGCGCCGAATACGCGCGAGACAATCCGCCGGTTCACGCTTCATCAGCTCATTGTCATGGGGTTGGTGGTCCTCAACCCCGATGACCCGAGCCGCCCGCCGAACAGTCCTAAGAATGTTTACCAGATCGAGCCGTCAGCACTCGAGCTACTGCGGACGTTCGGCACCGACGATTGGTCGAAGTATCTCTCCGACTATCTGGAGTCCATGGAAGGCAGAAATCGTTTGCGAGAGGCGGCGCGGGCGATTGCCCAGATTCCCGTCCGGCTGCCTGACGGACGCACGCTTCAGCTTACAGGTGGCGGTCAGAATGTCCTCATTAAGAAAACTCATCGAGCAGTTCGCGCCTCGGTTCACGCCAGACGGTCATCTGATCTACGTCGGCGACGCGGGTGAAAAACATCTCCTAAACGACCACGAATATCTCTCGAAGCTCGGCGTCACAATCGACCGACACGGCAAGATGCCGGATGTCATCATCCACTTCCAGGAGAAGAACTGGCTTGTACTTGTGGAGGCAGTTACTTCACATGGGCCGGTCAACCTGCTGCGCCATAACCAACTCAAAGACCTCTTTGCCACTTCGACGGCAGGCTTAGTTTTTGTCACCGCTTTTCTTGATCGCCAGTCGATGCGTGAGTATTTGCCCGAAATCGCCTGGGAGTCGGAAGTCTGGGTTGCGGACGCACCCGACCATCTGATCCATTTCAACGGATCGAGATTTCTGGGACCCT
The DNA here is from genome assembly GCA_025450555.1 of Tepidisphaeraceae bacterium. Classification (GTDB taxonomy): domain Bacteria; phylum Planctomycetota; class Phycisphaerae; order Tepidisphaerales; family Tepidisphaeraceae; genus JANWHF01. The sequence continues at coordinate 2,590 of JANWHF010000211.1, forward strand.
ATTCTGGTGGTTGAAGGCACTGGAAGCAGCACTCGCGCCCACGCATTTCGACTTCGAGATCGGGAAATAATGGGGTGCAAATGGCCAAGCCGATCCCAGTTGACAACGAGCGAGAGGAGCGCATCACGATGGAAATCATCGTGGACGCCAACGGGCCCGAGGAGCAGGCGATGGGCTGGTACTACTACCTGGAAGGCGAGCTCCGCGCGCCTTTTTTAGCGCGCTGTTCGCGGAAGCGATCAACGTCGCCGCTGAAGATCGGGCAGAACGTGGAAGTGCTGGGCATGGCTGATGAATCCGAATGCGAACGTGAAATGTTCGTGACCATCCGCTGGAAAAAAGAAAGGCTGGCCGTCCCGCTGGCGCAGCTTGATCCAGTGGGCGAGCTCGATGAATCGACCTGCCAGGCCATCGAAGACTGGCATTACTGGGTTGGGCGCGGATATGAGTTCTAGGACGCACGAGAACATGCAATATGGCAAATCGCGATCGCGAGTTTGAGCTGCGCTCGGAGATCCGGGGCGGCGCGAATACGCTGTGGCCCGGTGTGAACAGTAAGCAATTGTTAATGGTGGAAATTCTCTTTGGGAGTACGGGTTCGTCGCTCAACTGCGGTGCTCGGCTTGCAACCGTAGAGGTGCAAGGAGTGAATCGGGGTGTCTTCACGGCAACTCCGGCCTGGTCATGTTGAACGTGCCGTGGTCGTAGTCGGAGTGATACGTGCTTTCGAAATCGGAGCTGTTGGCGTTGCCGTCGTAGTGGTAGATGCCGCCGGCCATTTTCCCCAGGTCGGCGGTGCCGGAGAAGTGCAGGCGATCGAGATGGGGTTCGGCGCTGAGGTTCACGTCGTAGCCGAAGTGGAAGATTTTCCAATAGGTCGCGGCAAAACGCGCGTGATATTCGTAATCGCCGGTCTTGGTGATCAGGCAGCGCAGGGCGCCGGAATGGCTGCCGACCTCGCTTTGCCAGGTGCCTTCCCAGGGGCCGGTGATGTCGGTGGCGTCGGTGACTTTCCAGGTATCGACGGCCGATTTCCAATCGCGATCGAAGGGGGAGCAGCCGCACATCAAGAGCAGGCCGGAAAAGATGATCCATCGGCTGCATCGCCGGACGGATTTTGAAGGCGTTGTCATGGGGGAATGGTACGATGCAGAACGATTGCGCCAAGATGTCCAGCGCCGATCGTCGCGCGAAGCGCAGTCCTGATCGTTTAGCCGCTACCGCTTGCGGTGCGCGTTTTTCTCGCGCCAAGCCCGTCAGGAAAAACTTCCGCGCGGGTTCGAGATCCGCATCACGTTTTCTGCAAACGCCCTTCCAGACGCGCACCGCAAGCGGTAGCGGCTAAACGAAGATCGGAAAATGCACATTCGGAAGTACGCACAAATCGCGTCGATTTCCAGCAGATTATTGGATCAATCGCGCATTATATGAGCTGTGTTGCATTTGCAGCCGGGACTGCTTTTCTTTTGGCGCATCGTATCTTACTCTTTGGAATAGAAGGGATTCGAAAGCGACATGACTGAACGAATCACCGACCGCCTGGCTCCGCATCCGGAAAGCCATTCCAAATTCTGGCAGAACGCCCACCTGTATTTCGATCGCGTTTACCAGTCGATGAACCTGGACCCGACCTGGCGATCGGTCCTCTCGACGCCCAAGCGCGTGCTGACCGTTTCCTGCCCGATCCGTATGGACGATGGACGCATTCAGGTCTTCACCGGCTACCGCGCGCAGCACAGCAACGCCCGCGGCCCCTTCAAAGGGGGCATTCGTTACGACACTGCCGTCAACATGGATGAGGTGATGGCGCTGGCCATGCTTCAGACCTGGAAGAACGCGCTGGTCGATCTGCCCTACGGTGGCGCCAAGGGCGGGGTGGTTTGCGATCCACGCAAGCTTTCGATGGGCGAGAAAGAACGCCTGACCCGGCGCTACACGAGTGAGATCATGCCGATCATCGGGCCGATGGAAGATATCCCGGCTCCCGATGCCGGCACCGACGGGCAGATCATGTCGTGGGTGCTGGACACCTATTCGATGATGATTGGGCATCAGGCATTGGGAGTCGTGACGGGAAAACCTGTGACCCTGGGCGGCTCACTCGGACGTGAAGAGGCGACGGGGCGCGGCGTGATGTATGTGCTCCGCAAATTCCTCTCGACGCAAAACAAGAAACTCTCAGATGTGCGCATCGCGGTGCAGGGATTTGGAAACGTCGGCTTCCATGCCGCCCGGCTGCTGGCCGAGCGCGGGGCGACCATCGTCGCCATCAGTGAGCGAGCCAGCGGATTGTTCGACGAAGGCGGCATCGACATCGACGCGGCGGGTCGATTCTATCGCGAGAATGGAACGCTCAATGGGCTGGAAGGTGATTCGATTTCCAACGAAGAGCTTTTGGCCTGCGAATGCGATGTGCTGATCCCGGCGGCCATGGAAAACACCGTGACCGCGGCGGTCGCGCCGCACATCAAGGCGCGCATCGTCTGCGAAGGGGCAAATGGTCCTACGACTCCCGAAGCCGACGAAATGCTCCGCGAGAATGGCGTCACGCTGCTGCCGGATATTCTGTCCAACGCGGGTGGCGTGACGGTCAGCTACTTCGAATGGGTGCAGGGCCTGGAAAACTTCTTCTGGGACATCAAGCGCGTCAACAGCGAACTGCAGATCATCATGGAACGCGCCTTCGACCAGGTGAACGCCAAGGCGGATGAAGCGGATTGCGATTATCGCACGGCGGCTTACACGATCGCCATCAGTCGAGTCGCGGAGGCGCTGAGGTTGAAGGGGTTGTTCCCTTGATGAGCTGAAGAAGAAGATTCACCACGGAGGCACGGAGACACGGAGGTCTGGTTCTGCTGGAACATGGGCCGACGCGAGGAGTGATTTGTCGATGAAGAATATTAACCGCAGATGAACGCAGATTGAGAAGAGGGTTTAAATCATTTCATATTCCGTGAATGAAAGATCATATCAACCTATTAGATGCAGATAGAAAGGATTGAGCTCGCCTTAATCTGCGTTAATCTGCGTGCATCTGTGGTAAATTCATCTTCTGCATTACCTGCATCGGGACTCACTTCAGCAAAACTACACCTCCGTGTCTCCGTGCCTCCGTGGTGAAAACAGATTCAATGAGCCGCCGGTTTTGCGGAAAGCCCTTGGCCTGGCACCGTCACAAAAAGCGTTTCATAAGCCGTGTTTCCCTTGATATCGGTGGCACGCAGGGTGATCTGGTGCTGGCCGGGCGATAGATCGGAGATAGCCATTTTCACGGTTTCTTCGGGGCTGTCGTAGATGCCGTCGGTGGGCAGGACCAGCTGCCATTCTTTGCCGGAATCGACGCAGTATTCGACCGATGCGACGGTGCTGGTGCGATCGACGGCCTTCAGCTCGACATGCGCGGTGCTGCCCTGCATGCTGGATTTGATGTCGCCAATCGCCGGCGGCGTGTTATCCACCAGAACCGGATCGCTGATGCGCGCGGCGGTTTTGCCCTGGCCTGGCTCATTGGAAGCCGCATCGGACGCGACGATTTTCACTTCATAGCGCCCGTCGGCCACGGTGCGGGTTTCCCAATCGAAGTTGGTCTCCGTGAGTTTGTCCTTGAGCAAAATCCACGGCTCTTCGCCAACGCGACGAAGGTAAAGCGAATAAGTCAGCGTGTCGTTATTCGAATCGCTGGCTTCCCAGGTGATGGTTTCGTGGCTGTTGTGCGGACGGCGCGCGACCGGCATCGGCGCGGGCGCGCCATTGGGTGCATTGCCCTCAACATCGCCGGCCATGCTTTGATCCGCCCCCGGACCCATGCCGCCGGCCGACGCGACGCGGACCGACCGCACGCGCGGCGGAAGATTGGGGATCTGGTAAGCAATCGTCACATCCTCGACGACCGGCGTCGCGTGCCCCTCGGCGCTGGTGAATGTCAAGCGATATTGAAAGAACCGCGCCGGCGGCGATGGAATCTGCAGATATTCGATCGCGGGCATTTCATCGGACCATTTGGACCAGCCTTTTTCGGTCGCGTCTTTCACATTGCCGCTGCGCGTGGCGACGGTCAGGGTGGTGCCGGGAGGAAGCGAACCGTGAAGCTGCATCTTGCCGTAGCGGCTGATCTGCGTGGCATCCAATACTGCGCTGGAATAGGTGCCATGCGTGGCAAAGCCGGAGCTCATCGAGGCAAGACTGCCGGCGTTGGCCATGCCCATATAGATGCGGCCATCGCGCGCGGGAAGCAACGCGAGAACCTGCTTCGCATCCACCTTGGCAAGCATCAATGTTTCATCGGCGGCGGGCCGAACTTGAAAGATCTGGCCTTCGTTTTCATTTCCAGTCGCGAGGAGCAGCGTGCCGTTATTTTCGACCATCGAGAGGATCAGCACATCCTGCCGGAAAATTTCGGTGACAAAGCCGTTGGGATCGATGCGATAGACGGCATTGCCTTCAGGGCGCGCTTCGCCGGTTTCTCCGGGATTGAGGGGGCCGCGATGCACGCCCTCGCCGTGCGGCATGCCGCCCTGCGGGCCACCTGGCGTTGGCTCGGGCGGAGGATTGGGATTGGGCGACGGACGACGGCGCGGCGGGCGCGGCGAGGGGTCGCTGGGCATCGGATCATCCACCAGCACCACATGCCGATCGCGAATCGGCCGCCAATCGACAGCGAAATGTGCGAGATTCGTGGGAAGAGCAGCGCGCGGCGATCGCGGAATTGGATTGGGCCGATTCGGATCATTCGACGGCGGCGGAGGCGGCGCGGGCTCCTTAGGATGATCGCCCGGAAGCGGCGCGGATGCCGGCGCCCCCTCGGGCCGACCACCGGG
>JANWHF010000212.1 GCA_025450555.1 Tepidisphaeraceae bacterium
GCTGTTGGCCGAGGCCAGACAGATGGATGTTTCCATAGACGAACTCACTGAACTCGTCCGGCAGCGTCACCGCGTCATGAATTCGCAACCGAATAAGGAGTGATCCAATGTCAGCGCTCCACACCATGATCGAACCGCAAGCATCACCGCCACCGCGCGCAGACAGCGCTGGAACTGTAGTGGAAATCCGAAGCGTCACGCGACGATACGCCCAGAAGCTTGCTCTGGACGATGTGAGCCTGACGCTTAGGGCTGGCACCGTCCTGGGACTGGTCGGCGAAAATGGCGCCGGCAAGACAACGCTCATCCGCCACGTCATGGGATTGCTCAAGGCAGAGCAAGGATCCGTCCGCGTCTTTGGGATGGATCCGGTACTCGAGCCGGTGAAGGTGCTTTCGCGAATCGGCTATTTGTCGGAAGAGCCGGATTTGCCGGGCTGGATGCGCGTTCATGAGCTGATTCGCTACATCGCGGCTTTCTATCCGACCTGGGATGCGCAGTATGCCGCGCAGCTGCAGCAGGATTTTGCCCTGGACCTGTCGGCACGGATCAAGCATTTGTCCAAGGGCCAGCGGGCGCGGGCGGGGTTGCTCTGCGCATTGGCCTATCGTCCGGATTTGCTGGTTCTCGATGAACCTTCTTCGGGCCTCGATCCGATCGTTCGGCGCGACATTCTCTCGGCAATTATTCGCACCATTGCCGACGAGGGGCGGACCGTGCTGTTTTCATCGCATCTACTCTCCGAAGTAGAGCGCGTCTCCGACCGAATCGCCATGATCAAGAACGGCCGAGTCGTCTTTTGCGATACGACGCAGTCCGTTCGAGATGCGCATACGCGAATCACGATTCGTTTTGATGAGCCGCGAGAGCAGCCGCCGGTAGTCGATGGAGCCTTGACGTGGGAAGGGCGGGGCCGGGAATGGACGGCGGTGATGTCAGTGTCGGCCGATCAGGCGCGTTTGGCCGCGTCGGCTCTTGGCGCGCAAGTCGTCGAGCAGTCGCCACTCAATCTCGATGAAATCTTTCTGGCCCGTGCAAATCGGACTGGAGGGCACGCGTCATGAAAACAATCGATGGTCCCGCGATGGCGATTGCACGTTACCTCTGGCTTCGCACGCGATGGATGCTGGCAGGGCTGGTGGCCATCGCGGTCATCGTCCCGCTGGCGCAAAGGATGGTCGTTCATCTGAATGGCAATGGAGACTACCCTGCCGAATTCCCGACTCCATATTACCCACAGTTGGTCATGTTTGCGGCGATTGCCGCTACCGTGATTCTTTTTGTCGTTCTATTGTCTCAATTCTGCTATGCCGAGAAGGACATGAGCGGGCGGGAATCGGCCTTTCCGAGATGGATGATGACGCTTCCAATTCGATCCGTCTCCCTGGTCGGATGGCCAATGTTGTATGGATCGGCGGTAAGTGCCCTGATTTGCCTGCTGATGTACTACGTGCTTCTTCCTCGGGAAGCTTTTTCCCGGATGCCTTACTGGCCGCTGTTAGCAGCGGCAGCTTTTTGTGCCTGGATGCAGACGGTTTCATGGATACCATTCTGGTGGCGGCTGGCACGGGTGATCGCGGCGGTCATTTGCCTGACCGTCGTCATTGGCTTGGGAACCGTCGCGCAGGCTTTTGGGGTTCACGACTGGCTGCTCTTAATCGGATATATCGGCGTGCTGGCACTGGCATTGGTTGCTGGCACGGCGGGCATGGCTCGGGCGCGGCGAGGTGATGGGGTTCAATCGCCCTGGAGCAATGGAGTGATTCGCAAGCGAATGCGACCCGCCGAACTTCGCGTGACCTTCCGATCCGCCTCGGCGGCGATGCTCTGGGTGGAGATGCGCAGGAACCTGATCTTTACTCCATTCATCTCTCTCACTGGGCCAGTTCTTATTTTCGGGCTCTGCGCCTTTAACGCCGGACATCCATCAACTTTTTATCTGTATGGGAAAATGATTTCTTCCGCGATGATCATGGCCAGCATCTTCATCGGTTCGCCGCTGTGTTGCAGCCTCACTGTCAATGGCACGCTCGCCAAGTTCGACACCTGGCTGCCGGAGATTACCGTCCCCAATTTCCTGGCCGTGCGCCCGGTGACCGATTCGAAGATCGTCGCGGCAAAAATCAAAAATGTCGCAATCGCGATGGCAGTGACCTGGCTCGCGACGTACCTGCTCCTGATCCTCTGGGCCCTCTTGCCCAACAGCTATGAGCGGCATCATTCCGTCGCTGCGTTGGTCGCGGCGAATTTCAAGATGCGCTACCTGTGGTGGGGGGCTCTCGCGGCGATAGGCCTGCCACTGATCTGTTGGAAGGTCGCCATCCAATCCCTGTGCGTCTACCTGTATGGTCGACGGTGGCTCATCAACTCCGCCGGGTTTACAACTGTTGCAATATGGATTGGCCTGGGTGCGCTGGCCAAATGGGCCCCATGGCGGGAAATCTGGCCATTCCTGCCGTGGCTCGCTTTGGCGTTCGTGCTGGCCAAAGTTGTGCTTGCAGTTGTGATCATTCGCGCATTGGTCGATCGGCGGGTGCTTTCATCCAACAGCCTTTTTGGCTGGTCGGTCGTCTGGCTGCTGATCGTGTCGGGTCTTTGGCTTTCCGTGAAAGTGGCCCTTCACCCGCATTTGCTTGGCCAATGGCTGCTGGCGGCAGCGGTCATCTGGTTCGTGCCCGCCAATCGCCTCCTTTTAGCGCCGCTGGCGCTGCACGCCAATCGGCATCGCTGAAAATATCCTATCCCTGCTGTTATCCTCTGTCCTTTTGCGCGCCTGTCGCTACATTTGTGCCGCTCGAACAGTTTTTGAGGAGCGACATGGCAACTGCGACCGAAATTGTGGCAATCGGTATCGTTCTGTCCCTGCGGGAGGGCATCGTCACCTTCAATCCGACCGGGACCAATTATGAAATGCATCTTGCCGCGCCCGCCTTTGCCGGGCCGATGGAAGTGCCCATTAAGGCAATCGTGCGCGTCAGGCCGAAGAAGATATGGACGGTCGCCAGCGGCGGGCTTTTTATCAGCCCGATTTTCGGCCCCCCGAAAACCATCCAGGGACGGGTTCGCGCACTGGACGAAAACAATATGATCGTCCATGCCGGCGGCGCGATTCATGTCTCGCTTCCCATGGATGAACGCGTCTATGATCTTGCCAACGGACCTTTGAAGGTCGGCGCCATGGTCAACGTGACGGCTCTGCCGGGCGCGACGTTCGAACTGGTCGGATGAATTTAAAGAATGATTTCAGATTTGAGATTTCAAATCCAGAGATACTTCTCGCATTGGCCCGTATTTCTGCAAGACCCGGCCTCCGTGTCTCCGTGCCTCCGTGGTGAATCCTCTTTCCAATGACCACGCCGCTGCGCATCTTCTATGCTGCCGGGCCCGGCGACGTGGCTGGGACTTATGGGCACTGGAAGGCGGGGCGGGATGATCCTTCGCAGGTCGCCATCACCTACTCGGCTCAGTTCTATTCGCTTTGCAAAGAGCTTGGCGCGTGCGGATATGTGTTGTCTTATCACTCGCGACGCCAGTACATTGTTGACGAGACATTTACCATCGAGCATCGGCCGGCGCGATACTTGAAGCAACGAGGCGCGCTCTACCATCTTGGCCAGTTCTGGGCAGGCATCCGAATGGGCATTTCAGCGATGCGATTTGGTGCAGATGTCGTCGTCTTCTCCGGCGGGGCGTCCTGGTTTTCGCTCGGCTGGCTGCGGTGGTTTGGCGTGAAGATCGTGCCGACGCTGCATTGTGTGCTATGGCTCAAGAGCGACCCGATGCCGCGCGGCATAAAGAACCTGGTTTGGAAACTAAACGCCCGGTTCTTCCGAACATCAATCGCCGGAGTCCTCAGCCTGTCCAACGACATCACGCATCAACTGGCGGAATTGACCCGCAGCGTGCAGAAGCCGATCGAACCGTTTCTGCCCAGCTATCGTCGCGAATCCTTTGCCGGCCTCGATACTACTCTGCCGCCACCGCCGTTCCGAGTGTTCTTTGCCGGGCGCATCGAGCGCAACAAGGGAGTGTTCAATCTACTGGAAATCGCGCGACGATTTGCCCACGAAGGACGAAGCGATATCGAATTTGACCTGTGCGGCGATGGAAGCGCTCTAGCCGAGCTGCGCAAGGAAGCCGAAGAGGCAGGCCTGCAATCCCGCTTTCGCTGCCATGGCCACCAGGACAAGCCGCGCATGCGGGCAATGTATTCACAGACACACGTCGTCATTGTCTCGACCACGACCGATTTCATCGAGGGATTTAATAAGGTCGTCGCCGAGGGCATTCTCGCGGGCAAACCAGTAATCACTTCGTCAGTCTGCCCGGCACTGGAATACGTCGCCGACGGTGTCGTCGAAGTTCCGCCCAATGACACACAGGCGTATGGCGACGCGATCATCCGCCTGTACGAAGATCGCTCGCTGTATGAATCGAAGCGAAGAGGCTGCGCCGCATTGCAGGAACAGTTTTACGATGCCAATCGCGGCTGGGCTGCGGCACTCAAGCGGATGCTGGATCGCCTTTTCAGCGAAGCGCCGGCCGAATCCGCTTCCCGCAATTTCATGGCCGAGAGCCTGCCAAGCCGGCGAATGCCATAACCAATAAAAGAAGCGCCGCGATCTTTCGGATCGCAACGCTTCGATCATTTCAAATTAAACAGGACGACGACGCTTAGAACATGAAATACGCGTCAACCGCAGCCTGAAATTGATAGTGATCGCTTCCACCATCAAAGAATCGGCTGCTGGCATAGTCATACCGAATTTCAGGACGAATCACGAGATTCTTCATGATGTCATTATGAGGCATCGGTGTGACCTTCAGCCCGAGGGTCGCTTCATACACCTGCAGGGCGCGGCCGGTGCCAAGGGTGAAGCCGTCGTTGTCGTCGTACCATTCGCCGCGGGCATTGAGGGTCGCGTAATCGCACAGCGTGTAGGTGCCGTAGACGGCTGCCCCGTACCATTGCGCACTGCTGGGCGCCATGACATGGGGTGCGTCACCGTAATCGGCATTCACAGCCATGCTGAATTTATCATTGAACGTATGGCTCGCCTGCAAATCGATAACGGTCCACCAGTCGCTATTATCGTGCGCGGCTTCCGGGCCCATCGAAAGGTTCACGATGAATTTGTCATTGGCATTTGGGGCACAGGTCACGCCCGCCAGCAGATCAGGGTCGCCGTTGTTATCACGAACCGACTGATTCCAGCCACGCGTGATTCCGCCATCCACGGTCCACTGGTCGTTGAGAGCGTAAGTGGCCAGCAAACCGGTTTGGGTAAATGGGATTGCGTATCCAAACAAGTAGCTGTGGGTATAGAGCGCGTTGCCGGTTGGATTGATCACTTCGTAACCGAGCGTCGTGACGAATTTCCCGACCTTCAGATCCAGGCCGTTGCCCAACGGCAGCGCAAAATCGAGGTAGGCCTGGTTGATGTCGAACTGATTTTCCGGGTCGTATCGTCCGCCGTAGTAGGGATGGCTGCGCGTCGAGCTAAGCGGATTGTCATAGAGGCCATTGGAATGGAAAGCGCCGGCGTCCTGGCCGTAGACGATTTCGAAGCGCCCGCCGA
>JANWHF010000213.1 GCA_025450555.1 Tepidisphaeraceae bacterium
GTGTTCGCGGCAGCGGCTTCCAGTTGTCGCGGGAATGGTCGGTGACGGGCGGCTGCGGGACACTGGTCAGCGTCGGGTCATACTGATTATCCCGGCCGCCGAGCTTGTAGATCACCAGGTCGAGCGAAGGGACGATGAAGACGCCAAAGCCGCCCGCGCCGGATTTATAGAATGCATCGCGCGCGGCGCCGACGACATGGCCATCGGAGTTCTGCTCGAACATCAGCGTGAAAGGCGTGTGCGGGTTGTACTTGGAAGGCTTGTTGCACTGCGCGACATAGTCGGCCGGCACAAGCTGCTTGTCGCCCCAGCGGCCCTGGTGCAGGAGACAATATCCAAAGCGCAGGGCATCGGTCGCATGCAGCGCGATGCTACCGGCGCCGTTGGCGTGCGGCATCACATAATCGCCGCGATGCAGGCAGTAATCCCACGCGCCCCAGTCCATCGGCTCAGCCAGGCGCTTCTGGATGTACTGCTGCAGTTCCATGCCGGTGACGTGGCGCAGCACGATCGAAGCGATGTGCGGCTCCGGCGAGCTGTAGGAATATCCGCCACCCGGCTCGATCCACAGCGGAACGCGAATTGAAGACATGTCCAGATCGCGGATGTTTTGGCCGGCGGATCGCTTGAGCTGGCGGGCCTGGCCATGAATGACGCCGACCGGCGCGCCGCCTTCACCGTTATAGCCGCCAGTCATGCACAGAAGCTGGCCAAGGGTGATGTCGGCCTTGCGCGGGTCATCAAGCGGGAAGGCCTCGGGCAGGTATTGCTTCGTGAAAACTTTGGTGTCCAGCCCGTCGGGAATCTTGTCGTGGAACTCATGCAGCATGATCCCGCAGGCGATGCTGGTGACGGCCTTGCCGGTGGAAGCCATGTCGGGATTCGAATTGCGCTGCGCCCGACCGAAATATTTCTCGAAGACGAGGTATCCATGCCGGACGACCAGCAGCCCGCCGTTCTGCGTGCCGCGCTCGCAAACGGTGTAGGCGGCTTCGATGCCATTCAGATCGACGCCGCCGAGTTTGCGCGCGGAATCCGAATCAGTTGCGGTCCGCCAGCCGCCGGCGCTATCTGGCGGGGGGAAGTATTCATCGGCGGCAACACTGCGCTGAACAGAGACGACGAGCAACGCCAATCCAAAAATTGCCGGCACCAGCCGGACGTGAATGTTCATGCAAGAGAGTAGTCTGAAGCGCGAAGGATGTTGGACGGCTGCTGAGTGCGATATCGACCAGATGCTCATGCGCGCTTGGACTGCCGCGCATAGACATCTCCCCAAACCTGAATGTCATCGCAGGGCAAGGCGCGCAAAGAAGCAGAAAGTGACTCGATATCCAGCCAACGCTCCTGCTGCATCGACATTGATTCACCGAACGAGAAATTGAATTCGCTGAGGCCAAGTGAATGGAGATGACTGGCGCATTGGATAGCGGTTTCCACAGCCTCGCCAACAAATTCATAGGAGATGGCCGGCACAGATTTCGAAAGGCCGCGCAGCACTTCCAATTCAAAACCTTCCACATCGATTTTGACAAAAGCCGGTAACCCATGCGCGGTAATCAGATCGTCCATTCTCGTGACCGGAACGATCACCTGCTTATCCCATCGGCAGCCCTCAAAACGTCCCGAAGCCTTCACCTTGTCCACCCATTGCGGCGACAGGCTCGAAACGGTCAGCGCGTTGCTGACCAGCATCGTCGCCTCGCCTTGCGTTGCGCCCAAAGCGGTTTGCACGATCTTCACGCGATCATGATTGCCAAAGCGTGCGCGAAGTTCGGCGATACAGCGCTCCTGGGGATCGACTGCAACGACGCGCGCACCCAGACCAAGAAAGGCCGCGGTGCGCGCGCCGAAATTCGCGCCGACATCAAAGACCAGATCGCCGGGCCGCACCCACTGCGCATAGAACCGCATCATCTTCGAGTCATCCGATGTCGGTTCTGGGGCGGTTGGCATGCTACTTCAGCACCTTGATCTTCAAATCCTTGAACTGGATTTCCATGGTGAAGCCCTGGTGAATCTGCAGGGCGATCAGGCCGGTGTGAAGCGCTTTGGGGCTTTCGTCGGTGAGATCGGTCATGAGATGGCCGTTGATGGTGTAGGTGACGTGATTTCCCTCGACGTGAAGGACGACGTCATTCCAATCGCCGACGTGGATGAACTTCCCAAGCTGCTTGCCATCGGGTAGCGGCTCGTTGTGGCGCTTGTTGTCGGCATCCCAGACGGTCTTTTCGCCGCGGTTGCTCATCGTCCCACGGTTACCGGCCACCCCCGCCTCGTCGTAGATGGAGCCGTCGTAATGGCCCTTGCCATCGCAGTCGGCCTGATAGCCGCCTGCGCGAAGATTCTGCGGGATGAGCATCTTCGAGCGGAACTGCACGCCCGAATTGCCATCGGACGAGGCGAACTTGTACTTGTAATGCATCTCAAAGTCGGCCACAGAGGGCATCGCGGTGTAGACCAGGAAGGTCTGCTTGGACGTCTGCTTGGTTTCGGAGCCGACGATCGTGCCGTCTTTGGCCGACCAGAAACCTTCCAGTCCATGCCAGCCGGTCAGGTCCTTGCCGTTGAACATATCGACATAACCCTCCGCGTCCGGCGCGGGAGCGGCGGGGGAGTTCTGTGCGATCGATCGATCGACGACAAATCCGGCAGCGCCCAGCGCGAGCAGGGCGACCAATGAAGCGCGCTTGAACATGTTCCTTCTCCTGTTCCCCTAAGTTTTGTCGAGCACGAACCAACGTCCGGCCACGGCGGCCGGTGTTGGATCATTTGAGAATCCGTTTTAGATTCGCCAACCCATCCGAAGCGAGTCGATCCTGCGACGGCTCAAAGTTGCGCCACACCGCAGCCGCCGCGGCGATGGCCTTGCATGCCGGAGTAAAGGATTCAATGACCGCCGGGCCATCGTAATTTACGGCTTTAAACGCCGCGGCAATTCCTTCCCAGTCGATATTGACGCCAGCCCCTGGCGCGCCGCGGTCATTCTCACAGGCATGGAAATGGAAGAGCCGATCGCCGGCCCGGCGGATGGCCGCGCCGCTGTTCTTCTCCTCAATGTTCATATGGAACGAATCGAGATGGAAGCCGACGTTCTTTGCGCCGATGTCATCGATGAGGCGCTCGGCCTGCTCGGCGGTGTTAATCAGATCCGTTTCAAACCGATTGAGCGGCTCGATCGCCAGCTTCACGCCATGATCGTCGGCAATCGTGGCTGCCTTGCGCAGCCCCTGCACCGCCAGGTCCCATTCCTGTTTCTTCTGCTCCGGCGGCACATGCCGGCGTTTGCCCACGGCCGAATACATCGGCCCGGCCAAAACCTTCGAGCCGGCCCTTTCGCAGATTTCGCAGGCGGCACGAATGTAATCGAGACTCTCCTGGCGGAACTTTGGATCTTCATGAGTCAGATCGCGCGACGGACCAAACGCGCCGCAGACGACCAGCTGAAGGTTGTTTGCATCAAGCCGCTTTTTGAAAGCAGCCGGATCGACATGGGATGGATCTTCCAAGCCGATCTCGAAGACCTCGAATCCCATCTTGGCGGCTTTGTCAACCAAATCCAGATGCTCGGCCGTTGTGAACGGCGACTGCCAGACCCACGCATTTACTCCAATGCGGATGGCCATTGATCATTCTCCTTCGATTCCCCGCCCCAGCTAGCTCTTTCGCGAAGACAAATACTCGACCAGATCCACCAAATCCTGGCGGGTCATTGAAAGACTCAGACCTTCAGGCATCAGGGATATCGCCTGCTTGGCTTTTTTGTCAATGTCATCCATGGCGATATCGTGATACTTGCCGTCCGAATCCTTCAGCGTGATGTGGTCCGGCGTTTCTTCGGTTTTCAGGCCGGTGAAGACCGGGCCGGACTTGGTTTTGACGATCCAGGTTTCATAGCCCATCTCGATGGCGGCGCTGGGATAGAGAATTGCTTCGTAAAGTTGCGCCTTGGACAGCTTGCTGCCGATGACGGTGAGAGGTGGGCCAATCATCTGACCTTCATCGCCGATCTGATGGCACTTGATGCAATTGGCACCGAGCATATTGCGAAACACTTTTGCACCATTGGCCGCATTTCCTGAAAGCTTCGAAAGCTCCGCGATCGGCGGGAGAGTTTGCCCATCCCTGGTCTTGAACTGCTGCTCGACGATTGGGATGCCGGTGCCGGCATTGGTCGAACTTGCGACGCGGGCCGTCGCAGTCGAACCATTATTGGAGGGAGCCTGTGCGGCGCCGTGCTCACCCTTGGAGAATTCTGTCGGAAGCTCCTTCGGCTCCATCTTCAGTCGCCAGACGATGCCGATCGATTTGGCATCATCAGGATGATGGGCATTCTCATAAGCTTCGAGAACTTCTTTCTCGTGGCCGATGCATCCAATGCCAAAGGCCTCCAGATACCAGCGGTCCTGTCCGTCATATTTGTCGGCCAGCTTGAGCAGAACCGGAACCGCGCGCTCGGGCGGCTCAAACTGCATCGCCAGGCACAGCTCGCGCAGCACGCCGGCGGATGGATCATTCATCATCTCATCGGCCACCTTCACCATATCCATCTTCGCTCGGCGGGCGGCGCGAATCGCGGTGATTCGGATGTTCGTGTCGGCATCGTGCAATGCCTTACCGATGAATTTCGTCGCATCATTCGAGCGCGCCAGCAGCCACAATGCTCGCGCGCGAAGGCGGGGGTTCTTATCGGTTTCGAATTGCTGGTGAAGTTTCTGAATCGCTTCACTGCCTGCGTTCAATTCTTCAACCAGCTTGCTGTAGCCCAAGTATCGCGTCGCGAGATTTGCCGAATTGAGTGCTGCGATCTGCCCATCCACAGAATCCAGTTGCAGGGCAGGCACTGCTGCCGATTTGTAACCGGAGGGCGCCACTCGATAGACCCGCCCCTGCAGCATGTGCCAATCGTGCTGCTTCACGCCATGATCGCCCGTGGCATGCCCGCCGACTCCCGGGTCATACCAGTCGGCAACATAAACCGCGCCATCCGGCGCGACGCAGATGTCATCGGGTCGGAACCAGCGATCGCCGTGGCCATCGATGATGTTGAACATTCTCGCGTCGTAGCCGGCTCCGGGCTTATCGTCGGTGCTTTCCAGCCATTGCCTGGCGGCATCTTCTGAGATCGTCTTGGCGATCGTGGCGGGGCGGATCTGGCCGGGCTTGGTGACGTAGGCGCGCACGATATTCGGCCCCGCATCGCAGTGCAGCAGCGCGCCGCGAAAGATTTCCGGCAGCAGATCGCCTTCATAAATGCAGATGCCGCACGGCGCACCCTGGCCGGTATTGAGCAAATTCGGTATGACGCCCGGCCAGCGCTGATGCCAATGCGCTTCCTGGCGCGTCTGGCCGGGAAAGGCGGCTTTATATTGCTGCATGTCGCGCCCCCAGCTTGAGCCGGTCGGGCCGGTGAAACCGAAGTTGCCGCCTTCCATGACATAATTGATTGCGACACCCTGATTGCCATCGTCGTCGTTGTCCGACAGCCAGACGGTGCCGAAGGAATCGACGCAGGCTTCGTATTCGTTGCGGAAGTTCCAACCGATGACTTCCAGATCGCTACCGTCGGGATTGCAGCTCATGACCAGCCCGTCGCGATAGCCGGTCTGCCCGCGCTCGCGCTGCTTTCCGCGGAACATCTTGGCGCGCTGGCCGAGCTCCGAGCCAGTGATGTCCACCACCGGCTGATTTTCCTTGCCTTTTACATAATCGCCATACTTGATGATATTGGTGTGCTCGCCCTCGTTGCCACAGTTGAAATAGAGCCGGCCATCGGGACCAAAAACGAATGCATGAACGCCGTGATCGTGATTCACCCCGCCAAAGCCGGTGAAGAATACCTGAGGCGGGCCGACTGGCTTATCGCCGCTGGAGTCGATCGTGTAAACCAGCACGCTGGGCGACTGCGAAACAATCACCTTGTTTCCCAGCACGCAGATGCCCAAGGGCGATTCGAGCCGCTTATCCTCGACAAACACCTTGTAGCTGTCGCACACGCCGGTGTGATGCGTGTCTTCGAGGATCATGATGCGGTCACCCTCGGGGCGGGTGTTTTTGCCGCGATAGTTGGCGCCTTCGGTGACCCAGATGCGGCCGCGGGCATCGATATCCATATTGGTCGGGTTGACCGTCCCCGGCTCACTCGCCCACTCGCTCACTTCCAAGCCTGGCACGACCTTCAGAGCGCTGACCGTCTTCTGTGGGCTCATTTGCCCCAGTGCAGGAAGCGAAATCAGACAAAAAGAGACGGCAGCGGCAGCCCATTTCAAGGCGGTGCTTCGATGAACGGTCATGTATTTTCTCCAGCGGTGATCCGGCCGCCCGCAAGACATTTCTTAGTCTTGTGCGCCCGCGCGGCCTGCATCGTTTTTACGGCCCGTGTCGATGGTCGTTGAATGGCCGGCGACGTGCGTACGATACCCGCCGGCCCGAGGCGATGCATCAAAGATAACGGCGGTTTCAGAGCGAAGGACGGCTCATGGCGAATTGCTGGAACGCCGACGTCCTCGTCGGCAACTCCGAAGTGCCGACGGCGCGTCGGCGTTCCCAACAATCGCAACCGGCGATTTTCTCACGCGCTGAACGCCTTGAGATACGTCTGTAGGTCACTTTGGACGATAGGTCAACGCTGCGCAATGAATGCCCAGCTTTGGGTCGCTCCGGCTGGTTGCCGAGTAGAAAAACGTCGTCAGGCGGCCATCCTTCAGCATCACGCTGCTGGGATATCCGCAATCGGGATTGGCGGCATCTTCGGAGACGGCAAAGGCATTTTTCCAATCGAAATGTCCATCTGGATTGCCCACAACCGCCTCGACCCCGAAGGGGCCGCTGCGCCGATTCATCGTCAAGAGAACCCGCTGATCGGGGAGCAGAAGAAAATCGGCGGTGTAGAAGCCGGGCGGTGAAAGAGGCTCCGGCTTCGACCAGCTCTTCCCATCGCCGTCACTGTGAGAGATCGACAGATTCGCGCTTTGGCCGCTGCTTCGCAGGGCGGCAAGCCATCGGCCCGAGGGAAGCACAATCAAACCGGTTTCGTCAAATCCGGGTGGCGAAATCGTTGAATAGCGCTGCCAGGTTTGGCCCTGATCCGTCGAACGATAGAGATAGCTGAAGGATGATTTTGGCGCGGCTTGCCCCGAAGTTCTGATCGCGCCGCCATAAAAATTCGCGAACATCGTACCATCTGGGCGCGTGATGATCCGGCCAAAGGGACTTGCCCAGCCGATATCGCTGACATCAATTTCTGTCGGTGTGGTCCAGGTTTTCCCGCCATCGATGCTGCGCGTCACCCACGTATTGACCGGCTTATCAAGCGAATCGTTGTATTTGCCATTCTCGTCATAGCGAGTCGTGCGGTAATAGGCGACGACCAGCGAGCCATCCGCTGCCTGGCCAAAGGCCGGATTGCGAACATCCGCCGCCGGATCAGCAGCGACGATAGTGGGCTTCGTCCAGCTCTTGCCCTCATCGGAGGAAAACACGATGTCGAGCCGACCGTGAATCGACAGATGTGGCCCACCGCCACGAAGGACGACGGCAATTCGATTGTCCTTCAAACGAACAGCGACGGGAAAATGCCCCCCGCCGCGCGTCACAATGGTCTGCTGGATTGGACCGGCCGGCTCGGCGTAAGTCGTGACATTCGCCAGAAAGAAAACCGCCAGCGCAGCCGCGGCCCACTTCATTGATGATCTCCGCCTTCTCGTCCA
>JANWHF010000214.1 GCA_025450555.1 Tepidisphaeraceae bacterium
ATCGGACTTTTCGTTTTCAGCTTCACCGACGACTGGTTTGTCCACGGCTGGCAAATCGAAGAATGGGCCTTTGGCCTGACGCGCCGCGACCGCTCTCCCAAGCCGGCCTTCGATGTCGTGCGCCAGCTTTTTGCGAAAGCGCCCCAGGTGACCGATCGGACGCTTCCGCGCGTGAGCGTCGTGATCTGTTCCTACAACGGCGCAAGCACGGTCCAGACTTGCCTGCGCTCGATGCAGCGCATCCGTTACCCCGATTTCGAAGTAATCTTCGTCGATGACGGCAGCACCGACTCAACGCAGGAAATCCTCAAGAAGTTTCCTTCGGTGCGCAACATCCGCCAGAATAACAAGGGGCTGAGTGTTGCACGAAATGTCGGCATGGAAGCAGCAACTGGCGAAATCGTCATCTATACCGACAGCGACTGCGAAGCCGACGAGGATTGGCTTTATTTCTCGGCACTCGCACTCGTTCGCGGCGGATATGTGGGCATGGGCGGCCCAAATCTCATTCCCGATGAAGGTAGCTGGGTAGCCGACTGCGTTGGGCTTTCGCCCGGCGGGCCGACGCACGTCATGATCGACGACCGGACTGCCGAGCATGTGCCGGGCTGCAACATGGCCTTCTATAAATGGGCGCTGCAGCAAATCAATGGATTTGATTCTCAATATCGCAAAGCCGGCGACGATGTGGATGTCATTTGGCGCCTTCAGGATTTGGGATATTCGATTGGGTTTGCGCCGGCAGCGCAGGTCTGGCATTATCGCCGCAATACGGTGAAGGCTTATCTCAAGCAGCAGCGGGGCTACGGCGAGGCTGAAGCCCTGCTGAAGTACAAGCACCCGGAGCATTTCAATTCGCTGGGGGCCAGCCATTGGCGCGGCCGCATCTACGGCGGCGATTTCATGGGCATCCGCATCGGGGGCGATGTCATTTATCACGGCGTGTTTGGCACCGGACTTTTCCAGACCATTTACCGCCGACCGGCTTCGCTGCTGGTGATGATGCTGATGAGCATCGAATGGCATCTTTTGGCGATCTTCGTGGCGGTGCTGGGATTTGCCTTTAATCCGCTGCTGTGGGTGGCGCTGATCATGGCGCTGACGCCGATCGCTCTGGGCATCGTGGCGGCCATTCAGGCGCCGCGTCCTCGGCACGCACATTGGCTTTCGCGCCCGCTGATTGCCTACCTGCATTATCGCCAGCCGATCACGCGCGGCTGGGCGCGCTATTCGGTGCGCCTGAAAAACAAGGTGATGGTCATGCGGAAGGAAGCGCGCGGCTACTCTCGACAGCGGCTGCCTTTCGATCCGCATGATGGCAACACCCTCCGCTACTGGAGCAAGGAAAAACAGAACGAGCGATTCAAGTTGCTGGCAGAGATCACCCGCGAGGCCCGCGCGGCCGGCTGGCGCATGCGCTCCGACAGCGGCTGGAATCGATGGGACCTGGAAATCTACGGCAGCCGATACGTGAACCTGCAACTCAGCACCGCCACCGAAGAACATCACGGCAGCGGCGTGCTGACCCGAGTGCGCGTTCGCGCCCGCATGAGCAACTTCTGCAAAAGTCTATTGGCGGCCAGTCTGTTATTGGCCGGGCTCCTGCTGCTGCATTTGTGGCCCTTCAGTCGAACGGCGCTGCTGATTCCACTGGCCTGGTGGTCGATGTTCGTGGTCAATCGCTGGCGGGTATCGATGCCGGTGCTTGGGCTCATTGATGAAGTGGCGGAGCGATCGGGGTATTGGCCGGTCTATCCGAAAAAGCAGCGGAAACAGGAATCGCAGTCCGTTAAGAACAAAGGGCCTGTCCGCGATGCAGGATTGGATGCCCCTGAACCTTCCGTCGCCTGATACAATTATCTCAATCGAATCACAATGACGCTTGCTCGCGCCTACGCTCGTGCCGCCGGTTATTTTCGCGATGACCTGGGGAAGGTCATTTTCTCGACGATTCTGATCGGTGTGACCACCCTCGCAAGTCTGGCGCAGCCATTTCCACTGGCGATCCTCGTTGACTCGGTTTTGCAGAAAAAGGCGCGTGTGCCGTGGACGCACCGGCTGTTTCTTCATTTTGCGCCGAGCGGCACCATTGGCCAGATCGTGCTGCTGGCGGCGATCACGCTGCTGCTGCGATTGATGCAGGAACTGATTGGCCTGTGGCAGGGCTACTACAAAATCATCATCGGCTTTAACGGGCTGCTGCGCGTGCGCAGCGATCTGTATCGCAAGCTTCAGGAACTGAGCCTGGGGTATCACCGCTCGCACGCGCAGGGCGATGCCATCTATCGCGTCACCTATGACACGTATGGCGTGCTCAATGCCTTCAACATCCTTCAGACGATTTTTGTCAACGCAATTATCCTGGTCTGCATGTGCGCCATCATGCTGGCGATGAACTGGAAGCTGGGCCTGATCGCAATGGGCGTGATGCCGGTGTTGTTTGTCACAATTAAGTATTACGGAAAAGTCCTCACCACGACCGCCCTTCGAGCGGCGCAGCTCGATACGGACATGACTTCCATCGTGCAGCGGAGTGTGTCGGCCATCAGCCTGGTGCAGGCCTTCGGACGGGAGAAGGATGAATATGACCGCTTCAACCATTCGGTCAGCATCAGTAATCGCGCCTGGGTGAAGATGCACCTCCAATCGCTCGTCTATTGGCTGGCGATTGGCAGCGCCTTTGGGCTGGGCGTGGCTTTGATCGTCGGCGCCGGCGGATACCAGGCCTGGAAACATCCTTCGACTTTCACCGTCGGCGAGCTTTGGGTCTTCGTGCAATACACGCTGGTCAATCTGTATGACCCGCTCTACAAACTCAGCGGCAGCGGCGCCGAGATGCGCAAATATCTGGCCGGCATGCTGCGCGTTTTTGAAGTGCTCGATACGCCAGTCGAAATTAAGGATTTGCCGGATGCGAAATTGATCGAGGTGCGCCCGCGAACGTTGACGCTCAGCGATGTAAGCTTTGCGTATGCCAACGGCGCGCCGGTTTTGCGGGATGTGAGCGTGACGATTGAGCCGGGGCAGATGGTGGCATTTGTTGGTCCCAGCGGCGTGGGCAAATCGAGCTTATTGAGTTTGCTCCCGCGCTTTTACGATCCAACGAGCGGGCAAATCCGACTTGATGAAGATGATATCCGTCACGTGCGACTGCGCGATCTGAGAAAGCATGTTGCCCTCGTGCTGCAGGATGCGGCGCTGCTGCCGACGTCGATCCGCGAAAACATCGCTTATGGCCGGCCGGACATCGGCGAGCGCGAGCTTCGAGAAGCCGCGGAGCTTTCAGGTGCGGCTGAATTCATCGATGCGATGCCGGACAAATATGAATCTGTCCTGACTGAAGGCGCGCAGAATCTCTCCGGCGGGCAACGCCAGCGTCTGGCAATCGCGCGGGCTCTTGCGACCGAAGCACCGATCCTCGTCCTTGATGAGCCGACCAGTGCCCTCGATCCGCAAAACGAGCAGATGATCACCGAAACCCTTCGCGGCCTGAAGCGCAAGCGCACGATGATCCTGGTGAGCCATCGGCTCAGCACCGTGTCCGACTGCGACTGGATTTATGTGATGGAAGGCGGCCGAATCGTCGAGCAGGGAACGCACGATGCCCTGGTCGCGCAGGGCGGCGCTTATTTCCGCATGGCCCGCCACCAGTTCAAATTGGCTGATCAACCTGCGGAACCTGTCGCGAGCAAAGCGTAGTCATTCGTAACGAAGCACCGAATGGACGGGCGTCGGCGCAAGCCTGTCGCGCCCTTTGAGCGACGCCAGCTCGATCAGTACCGCGATGCCCGCTAACTCCCCGCCTAGCTTTTGAACCATCTGGCAGCAGGCCTTCATCGTGCCACCGGTCGCCAGCAGATCATCGACGACCAGCACGCGCTGCCCTTTGACGATCGCGTCGGCATGCATCTCAAGCGAATCAGTCCCATACTCCAATTCGTAGCTCTGGCTGATGCGCTGGTGAGGCAGCTTGCCGGGCTTGCGCACGATGATGAACCCCGCCGACAGACAGCAGGCGACCGCGGTGCCGAAGATGAATCCCCTGCTTTCCGCGCCGACAACCAGATCGATGCGCTTCCCGCGAAATGGATTGGCCAGCAATTCCACGCTCAGCGCCAATCCCGAAGCGTCCGACAGCAGCGGAGTGATGTCCCGAAACAAAATCCCCGGTTTAGGAAAATCAGGAATATCGCGGATCAGTCGCTTGAGGCGTTGTTCGCTGTCGAGCATGAAGCGGAGAATAAAGGTTGAATGTGTAATCGTAAAGCGATCGTTAACCGTTTACTGCCGACGCGCAGCGGCGTCCTGATTCTTTAGCCGCCCCTTTGTGGGGCGCGTCCAGCCGTGCTGAAGCTCTCGCACCATAAAAGGACGAGCAGCCTTCCAAATATAATTACAAATCTGGTCCTGCGCGGGGAGTGGATCGGCCGCGCCCCGCAGGCTGGGCGGCTAAAAAGGCGAGGGGGCGCTGTCGCGCCTTAGCTCGGCTTTCGGAGCAGCAGCACGGCGTTATGTCCGCCGAAACCGAAGCTGTTGCTCATGGCGATATTGATCTTGCGATCTTTGGCCTTGAGGGGCGTGTAATCGAGGTCGCACTCGGGGTCCTGCTCGACGAGATTGATCGTCGGCGGGATCAGGTTGCGATGAACCGCCAGGCTGCCGATGACGGCTTCGACGCCGCCGCTGGCACCAAGCAGATGGCCAAGCTGGCTCTTGGTGGAGCTGATGGAAACCTTGCGGGCATGGTCGCCGAAGGTGGCTTTGATGGCCTTCGTCTCGGCCAGGTCGCCCAGGGGGGTGCTGGTGCCGTGGGCGTTGATGTAATCCACTTGATCGCCCGAGATACTCGCGTCTTTGAGGGCCAGCCGCATGGCCAGACTCGCGCCTTTGCCTTCGGGCTCGGGGGCCGTGATGTGACAACCGTCACCGCTCGTTCCATAACCGATCAGCTCGGCAAAGATTCGTGCCCCGCGCCGCTTGGCATGCTCATATTCTTCCAAGACGACGACGCCCGCGCCTTCGGCCATGACAAATCCATCGCGGCCGACCTCCCAGGGCCGGCTGGCGTGGATCGGGTCATCATTGCGCGTCGATAAGCCGCGGGTGGCACAGAAGCTGGCCAAACCCAGCTCGCACAGCGCGGCTTCGGAGCCGCCGGCGAGCATCACATCGGCCATCTCACACTGAATCATTCGCCCTGCGTCGCCGATCGCATTCGAGCCGGTCGCGCAGGCGGTGGAGACGGAGGTATTGGGGCCGTTGATATGGAAGAAGATCGAGACGTTGCCGCTGCCGGCGTTGGGCATCAGCCGCGGAACTGTGAACGGGCTGACCCGGCTTACGCCTCGGCTGATGAGAATCTTGTTCTGCTCTTCGATGGTTTCGATGCCGCCGATGCCGGTGCCGATCAATACGCCGCAGCGGGTCGGATCTTCCCTGGCAAAGTCGAGGCTGGCATCTTTAACGGCCGAGATGGATGCGGCCAGGGCGAATTGGGCGAAGCGGTCGATGCGCTTGGCTTCGCGGACGTCTACGCCGTATTTGGAAATATCAAACCCGATGCATTCCCCGCCGATGCGAACCGGATATTTGCTGGCATCCCAGCGGCGGATGGGGGTGATTCCACTTTCGCCGGCGCAGAGCTTGTCCCACATGCCATCGTAGGTTTCACCCAACGAAGTCACGACGCCCAACCCGGTAACGACAACTCGACGCCTGGCCATGAAATCCCTGGCGAGAAAAAGGAAGCTGCGCCTGGAGCACCGCGACGCACCATCGATACGAGACTACTTGTTCGAATGTTCCTTGATATAGTCGATGGCCTGGCCGACCGTCTGGATCTTCTCCGCTTCCTCGTCGGGAATGGAAAGCTCGAATTCGTCCTCGAATTCCATGACCAGTTCGACGGTGTCGAGCGAGTCGGCGTTCAGGTCGTTGATGAAGTGGGTTTCGCGGGTGATTTCGCTCTTATCCACACCCATCTGCTCGCTGACAATCTCAATCACCTTCTGCTCGATGTCTTCCATGTCTGATCCACCTACCCTGCTTTTGGTTTAAGGCCGCTCCGGGCCACGCGGCCCAAAAGTGCGGAAACTATAGCGGTCATCCCTTGTTTTGCAAACGGCCCCTTGGGGCCGCTGAACTTCAGTTACATCACCATTCCACCATCCACGCAAATCACCTGCCCGGTGATGTATGAGGCTTCGGGGCTGGCCAGGAACGCGACGGCTGAGGCAATTTCCCCGGGCTCGCCAAATCGGCGAAGCGGGATGTTGGCCTTGACCGTCTCTTTGATCTTATCGTTGAGCACGTCGGTCATGTCGGTCATGATGAAACCGGGCGCAATCACGTTGCAGGTGATGCCCTTACCGGCCAGTTCCCGGGCCACCGTCTTGGAAAGCCCGATCAAACCGGCCTTGCTGGCCGCATAGTTAGCCTGCCCTGCATTGCCTGCGACACCCGCGACGCTGCTGATATTGATGATTCGCCCGGTCTTGGAGCGCATCAGCATCCGGCCGGCGGATCGAATCGCCACAAATGCGCTCTTGAGATTCGTATCGATTACGATGTCAAAATCCTCATCATCCATGCGCAGAAACAGGCCATCGCGCGTGATGCCAGCATTATTGACCAGCACATCCAGCCGGCCATGCTTGTCGCCGACCTGCTCGACCGCCGCGGCCCAGGCTTTGGCGTCGGCAAGGTCAGCAACCAGCGGCTCGGCCGAGCCTTCCTTGCTCTTGATCTCGTCGCAGACCTGCTGGAGCTTGTCGAGGCTGCGCGCGACGGCAATAACGTGCATCCCGTCGGCGGCCAGACGCTTGGTGATTGCCGCGCCAATTCCCCGCGACCCACCCGTCACCAGCGCCACGCGTTTTTCAGTCATTGCCAACTCCGTTCTCGTCTGTCGCCCCAGATCCGCAAAGGTCAAATGTTATTTTGCCACCGCCTCGGCCGTCGCAACGCTTTCAATGGGCAGCCGCCGTTCGATTCGCTTGGCCAATCCAGCGAGCGTTCGGCCCGGAGCAAGTTCCACGAACCGCGCGCCTAGATTGGCCACCAGCGCCCGCATCGTCGCCTCCCACAAGACCGGCGACACAATCTGCTCGACCAGCCGCTGCTTAATCGATGCGGTATCTCCGTGCGGCTGAGCCGTCACATTCGAATAGACCGGAGCCGACGGCGCTGCAAAATTCACCTGATCCAGCTCGGCCTTCATCCGATTCGCCGCCGGCTGCATCAAGGCGCTGTGAAACGCACCGGCCACTTTCAATGGTGTCGCTTTAAAGCCCGCCGCCTCGGCCGCAGTAAGCACGCGCTGACAGGCCTCCTTAGCGCCGCTGACCACAATCTGCCCCGGCGCATTCAAATTCGCCGTCGTCAGAACCTGTCCTTGCCCCGCTTCGGCACAGAGCTTCTGCACCGCCGCTTCATCCGCGCCCAGCACGGCAACCATGCCACTGGGAACCGCCACCGCCGCCTCCTGCATGTACTTTCCGCGAGCAGCGACCAATTTTAGTCCGGCCTCAAAGCTGAAGACGCCGGCCAGATGCAGCGCCGTGAATTCGCCAAGGCTCAAACCCGCGTAAGCGGTAACCGATTGCGGATCGATCAATCCCGCATCGACCGCAGCTCGATAGCTGGCGACGCTAGCGGTGAAAATGGCCGGCTGGCTGATGTCCGTTTGATTGAGCCGATCTTCCGGGCCATTAAAACAGATGCTGGCCAAGTCAAATCCCAGGACGCGGTTAGCAGCTTCAAATGCCTCGCGCGCCGCGGGCGAGGCCTCGAAAAGATCTTTACCCATCCCCAGACATTGAGCGCCCTGTCCCGGGCAGAGAATGTAGGTTTTGCTTGCCATTACGTTCGTTGCGAGCTTTCGCAGCCCGTCAAAAGCACAATACAGTTAATTGCTATAACAATCCCGGGGCCAGGCGATATGCCTGAAACTTGATTTTTACATGCGGATCACCGCGTTGGCCCAGGTCAGGCCCGCGCCAAAAGCAACGAGGATGATCGTATCGCCGGGCGCGATTCGCCCGGCTCGCACCGCCTCGTCCAGCGCGATGGGGATCGACGCGGCCGAGGTATTGCCATACTTGTCGATGTTCACGTACGCCTTGTCCGCGCCCAGCCCCAGCTTCTCCATCGCCGAATCGATGATGCGCTGATTGACCTGGTGCGGCACAATAAGCTTCACGTCGTCGGTCGTCAGCTCGCATTTGCGCAGCGCGTCTTCGATAAGCTCCTCGAACCGCTGCACCGCGAACTTGTAAACCTCGCGGCCGCGGATCTTCATGAATTGATCGCGCTCGGAAATCAGTGATTCGCTGATCGGATGACGGCTGCCGGGCTTGCAGCAGAGCATTTCCCAGCCATGCCCGTCGGCATGTAGGCCGCTGTAGACCAGGCCGCGCGTCGGCTCGCCGCGCCGCAATACGACGGCTCCCGCGCCGTCGCCAAACAGGATGCAGCTTCCACGGTCGGTGTAATCGGTGATTCGGCTCAGCGTCTCAGCACCAATGGCCAGGACATTTTCATAACGACCGGCCTTAATGAAATTGGCGGCGGTTTCGAGCGTGTAGATAAACCCGCTGCATGCTGCCGACACGTCAAACGCCGGCGTCGAATTGAGCCCGAGGGCGGCCGCCACGAAGCAGGCGGTCGAAGGGAAAATCATTTCCCCCGAGATCGTTCCGCAGACGACCAGGTCCAGATCTTCCGGAGCCATCTCGGCAGCCGCCAGCGCTTTGCGTGCCGCAGCGGCAGCGAGCGTGGCGGTCGATTCGCCGTTGGCGGCAATTCGCCGTTCCTTGATGCCCGTGCGCTGGACGATCCATTCATCGTTCGTATCGACCATGCGCGACAGGTCGTCGTTGGTCAGGCGCTTTTCGGGCACATGACTTCCAGTCCCGGCGATGATGGCTCCGTATTGTGGCATAATCACTTGACTATCGAATGCTGTGCGGCACATCCTGCTGGCGATTCTACTCGTCTCCGCCGGGAATGCTGGCGGCGATCTGCTCGACGATTCTCTCATTTACCCCGCTGGCGACAAGCTGCTTTCCAACTCGAATCGCATTTCGGATCGCCCGGCCATCGGAACTGCCATGGCAGATCAGGCAGTAGCCGTCGACGCCCAGCAGCGGCGCGCCGCCATATTCCTGATAGTCGTGCCGCTGGTGAATCTTTTTCAGCACCGGCTCGAACTGCTTCACCAACTGCGGCCCAACCTGCTCAAGCTCGCTGGCGATCGTCTGAAACAAGCCCTCGGCCAACCCTTCGACGCATTTGAGAATCGTGTTGCCGACAAACCCGTCGCAAACGACCACGTCGGCCACGCCTTTAAACAGGTCGCGTCCTTCGACGTTACCGACAAAGTTAATCTGAGGTTCGTCGCGCATCAATTTTCGCGCGCCTTTTACCATCGCCGTACCCTTGGCGTCCTCTTCGCCAATAGACAGCAATCCGACCCGCGGATTCTTCTTTCCCAGCACGGCCGACGCATAGGCGCCGGCCATGATCGCATATTGCTGAAGGTGGCGCGGCTTGGGCGTGATATTGGCCCCCACGTCACACACCGCAACCGGGCCATAAAACGTGGGCATCAAAACCGAAATGCCCGGCCGGCTGACGCCAGACAGATTCCGCATGCGGAGCTGCGCCGCGGCCACGCACGCTCCGGTATTGCCGGCGGAGATCACAACGTCGGCCTCGCCCTTGGCCGCCAGTTTGCACATCACCGAGATCGAGCTGTCGGGCTTATTACGAATGGCTTCGACCGGCGGGTCATCCATCTGGACGACCTGCGTTGTCGCAACCACTTTGTATCGCTGCTCTTGCTCTTGAGAAAGGCCGCTGGACGCCAGGCCCTGACGAATGATCGCTTCGTCGCCGATCAGAAGCACGCTGTCTTCGGGTCCGAGCAATGGCGCGGCGGCCCAGCATCCATTGAGGATGGCGGCCGGGGCTTTGTCACCGCCCATCACATCCACCGCAGCGCGCACGGCGTTCCTCCCTGAGAGCCAGGAACGGCGTCGTTAGGCCTGTTCCGTTTCCATCTGCAAAGCCAGCTTCGGATTGACATACCCGCAATTGTCGCAGGCGGCATGAGGAAGCTTGGCATTGCCGCACTGGGGGCAACGAACGTAATGAATTGGCTTCAAAGCCATGTGGGCGCGACGCTTGCGCTTGCGCGCCTTACTGTGTTTCTGTACTGGAAGCATCTGGCAGACTCCTGACCAAACCGCCACCCCGCGCCGCTTAAAGCGGTAGGATTTCGTCGAGGCGCGGGTGTCCATCAAACGGCAGTCGGCGGGCGAAATCGCCCGCCGGCTTAGGAAAGAGCGGTACGTTAGAGATCGCCCCCAGTTCTGTCAAGACAGCCACCTGTCGCGCGGCGCGAGTCAGGCAATCGCCAAACTGTCGGATGTTAAAAGTCGCGGAATCCCCAAACTGTCGGATGTCACAAAAGGATACAAAAGTATGCGCGCCGCGGGGGCGCGCATACCTGTAGCCATTTTTGGCAGCATCTCTTTCAAAATCAAGGTTTTAAGCGCAAATGCCCCCATGACAGCCCTGTGACATTGATCGCCGGCATAACACAGCGCCCCGATTACCCGCGACATTCATCATGTGGCAGGCAATCGGGGCGCGAACGTATCTCAATTGACGACTGCGATCAGGTGGACTGAGCGGCAGTCAGGTCATTGGAGAGCTGAGTTCGTGCCGCGCTGATGGTCTGGAGGTCGGCCGTCAGCGTATTGAGGCAGGTGGTGCGATCGTCGGCAAATTTGGACGCCGCGGCTTTGAGCGCGTCGGTGGCGGCCGGATCGTTGTCGGCAGCGGTGACGATCGCCTGCGTGTCGTTGGCGATGGTCGTCTCACTGGCCTGCCTCGTCGCAATGCGCGAATCGAGGCCGGCGATCAGGTCATTCTGAAGCTTGATACGGTCGCTCAAAAGCTTCGCATGGTCGGCCGTCTCGGCGGTCGCATTATGGCGATCCTTGAGGATCTGCAGGAGGTCCAGCTTGATGACCGATTCATCGGCCAGCGCGGCCGCCGACTCAGCCAGCCGGTCGGCGCGAAGCGACGTGTGCATCGTCTTCACATCGGCATGAAGCTGCGCGAATGAGGCATCCAGGCTGGTATCGCCCTTGGCGACGTTCTTCTTGATAGTGTTGAGATCCACCAGAAGCTTGGCCTCATTGGCGAAGATATCGCTGCGGAATTTCAATAGATCCGCGCGAACCACAAGCCGATCGGCTTTGAGGGTCGGATTAAAAACAAGCGACGACGCCGATAAAAGCGTTCGCGATTCGAGACTTTCGATGAATGCTTGACGGGCCACAAAGACCTCCGCGAAAAAAGTAAGAGACTTATTTGCCCACGTCACTCTTCGAGCACAGCAGCGGCCCGCGCCCATACGTCGGGCGTAACGCGATTCCAACTTGAATCGCACCTCGCCGCCCCATCTCCGATTTACAATACGGCGATCCGGGGAAAGTATTGCGGGGACAGGGGTGGGTGCATCTAACGTCCGATAACCATTGACAGCGGGAAGATATAGGGAGGGCGCGGGGCTGCGCCACTCGTTCTTCCAAGGCTCAGATTGCGCCAAGGACGCCAAGAAACCAAGAGCGCCAAGAATCAAACCAAGATTATCTTCTTGGCGCTCTTGGCTTCCTTGGCGTTCTTGGCGCGCGTTTTAAAAAGCGCGGAAGCTCACGAGATGCTCTTTCCTGCAAAATCCCTTGCGGATTGAAGAGCATCAGGAAGCTTGGCCGGCTCGCTGCCGCTGCCCTGGGCCAGTTGGGGGCGGCCGCCGCCTTTGCCACCGGCGGCCTTGGCGGCTTCGCGCAGCCAGTCGCCGGCCTTGAGGCCTTTGGCGATCAGGTCGTCGCTGACCGCGCAGACGAAGGCGATGCGTGCATCTAATACCGATGCGATAAAGATGGCGTAGCTGCCGGCTTTTTTCTTCAGCGAGTCCACGACCGCCAGGACCTGATCGGTTGGGACATCTGGGATCTGTCCGACGATCAGCTTTCCCGGGCCCAGCGGCGTGGCCTGGGCAAGCAGCCCGCTGGAGATGCTCGATACATCGACGCTGGCCGATGGAACGGCCTTGTTTGCCTTTTCAAAGGCCTTATGTCGCTGCTGTAATTCAGAAATCGCAGCCTGAGCGCGGCGCTTGGCGCGAAGCGGGATCGTCCCCGCAATCGCCTGCGTCAGTTGTGCGATGACGGGTTGCACTTGCGCATCCTTGGCGCTCTTGCCACTTTCGATGATGCGATCGATCTCCGCGCCAGTAGTGTTGGCCCTGGAAGCGGCATCACCGGTCAAAGCGATAATTCGGCGAATGCCCTTGCTGACCGATTCCTCTGCGACGACGGCAAAGTTCCCCGCTTGGCTGCTGTTGGACAGGTGCGTACCGCCGCAGAATTCGATGGAGAATTCTCGCCATTTCGAATTGGACGGATCGGCCAGCAACTCTTTCACCGGCACGCCAATCGAAACCACGCGCACCATCGGCGGATATTTCTCGCCAAAGACGGCGCGAAGGCCGTGAATCTTCAGCGCCTTCTCCTGCGGGGCTTCTTCCGCATAGACCGGCAGCTTCTTCCGCACCGACTCGCTCACGAGCGTCTCGACCCGCGAGATCTCCTCATCGCTCATGGCCTTGCCATGCGAAAAGTCGAAGCGAAGTTTTTCCGGATCCACCAGCGAGCCTTTCTGCTGTACGTCATCGCCCAGCACTTCGCGCAGCGCCCAGTTGGCCAGGTGGGTCGAAGTATGATTCTTCTCCGTCTGCTGACGCTCATTGGCAACCGTCGCGGTGACCGTGTCGGTCACATGCAGGCAGCCGCTGCGAATGCGGCCGATGTGCAGGACGTAGCCGCCCGTGGCTTTGGTCGTCTGCACATCGAAGATAGCGCCGCCCGCGCTGCGCAGCTCGCCAGCATCTCCAACCTGGCCGCCCATCTCGGCATAAAAGTTGGTGCGGTCGAGGATGATGGCCAGCTCCTCATCTTCCAGCACGTCGGCCGGGGCCAGGCCCAGATCATCGCCGTTCCAGATGGCCATCACTTTGGCTTGGATCGGCTCATGCGAAAACTTGGGCTTGTCATCGGTCGGCTTCACGTTGGCCTGTGCCAACTGCGCCAGCGCATCGGGCGGCAAGACGCTGAGGCGCGTGTTTTCCGTCCGCCCGCCCGAGCGCGCCAGCTCGCGGGCCTCTTCCATCAACTTCTCATAGCCGGCGATGTCGACTTCAATTCCCCGTTCGTCAGCCATGATACGAGTTAGATCAATTGGGAAACCATATGTGTCATGCAATGCAAAAGCAGTTTGACCAGCGATCTTCGGGACCTGCGAAAAATACCCGCTTATCCAATCAGAGGTGATTTCGCTCGCTCGCCGCCGCGACAAGATTTTGGAGTTTTCAGGATCGACAACTGAGACTTCGAGGCCGCCAGAAACCGACGGCGTCAGTTTCATCTGCCACGCCTTGTGCCGCAGTGGAATCCGTCGAAGGTCGCTGAGAAGCGTTTCGTCAAATAAGCGTATTCCGCGATCCAGCGTCCGGCCGAAGCTGATCTCTTCATCTTTAACGATTTCGGCAACGCGCTGCGGGTCCTTCTTCAATTCTGGAAAGGAGCCGCCCATCGATTCGGCAATCACCGGCACCAGCTTGTGCAGGAAAGGCTCATTCAATCCAAGATGCTGCCGCCCGAATCGCACGGCCCGGCGCAGAATCCGGCGCAGCACGTACCCGCGCCCTTCATTGCTGGGAACGGCGCCGTCGGTCAGCGCGAAAGTCAGACAGCGGATGTGATCGGCCACCACGCGAAATGCGATGTCATGGCGAAGCTGCGGGTTGGCCGACTCGGCAACCGGATCGGCGGCGTTGGTCTTGGGGAACAGGCCCGTATATCTCAAATTCGAAATTTGAGAGATGCGGTCAAACAGCGGCGTCCAGAGATCGATTGCAAAATTGTCGTCCTTGCCCTGCAGCACCTGGCAGATGCGCTCCAGGCCCATGCCGGTGTCCACATGCTGGGCGGGGAGCGTCGTCAGCTTTCCGTTGGCGTCGCAGTCGTACTGGATGAAGACCAGGTTCCAGATTTCCATCACGCGTGGATCGGTGCCGTTGACCTGCGGGCCGCCGGTTTTGTCGGGGGTGCGGTCGATATAAATCTCGGTGCAGGGGCCGCACGGCCCGGTGTCGCCCATCTGCCAGAAATTGTCCTTGCCGAAGTAATGAATGTGATCGTCGGGAAAGTTGGCGACTTGCTTCCAAATGTCGGCGGCTTCCGTGTCGCGCGGAATGCCGGCGGCTTTATTGCCCTCGAAGCAGGAGACATGTAAGCGGGTCGGATCGAGCTTCCAGACTTGTGTGAGCAGTTCCCAGGCCATCTCGATGGCGCCGCGCTTGAAATAGTCGC
>JANWHF010000215.1 GCA_025450555.1 Tepidisphaeraceae bacterium
TGCCCGAGAGCTAGCCGCACTGCTGCGCAATTTCAAATTTGAGCATCTGAAATCTGAGATCTGAAATTTGGAATCTCAAATTTCAAATCTCCCATCGCCCCTGATCCCGTATAATTGAGTTGCCATGGGTAACCTCGATGCGTTAGGGCTCGGCCTGTCGCGACCGGGCCGTGGCGACCAACGCCACGTGCAGCATGTTCTTCTGCTCAACTCACTTCGCCGGATCATGGCGTTTCGCCATCGCTCCATCGACGACATCGTCAACAGCCCGATCGCCAAGAACGAGATGTACGCCTACTGGAAACTGCAACACCAAATCGACCGCCATGGCGAACTGATCGAGCTGGAAAAGCAATGGAACCCGCTGGGCCAACGGCTGCTGACCGAGCTGGCAAGCGGCCCCGTCGAAGAGTTCTGCGAGCCAGTGCCTTGTCTGAGCATCTGCATCAACGATCGCTGCCAGGCGTCGCTGCGGAAGGGCAGCGATTTTTGTCACCGATGCGGGATGAAGCAGGGGAAGGGCGATCGGGTTTGAGTTGCGAGCCTCCTGGCATGTCGTCTGGAACTGGGGCCACTGCTCGAATGACAGAGTGCTGTCGATGTGGTTACGCGGTTTTAGATACTCAGGAGAAGTGTCCGGAATGTGGCCTGCCGCTCGACGAGTCAGTCACCCATTGGCGCAGGTGGAACCGGGCGCTGTCTCCTGCGCTAAGAACACGATATGCCGTCTTTGGCAGCATGGCTCTTGGCGTCTTGCACGGGGCTCCCGCATTCGGACCCGGCGTTCAGCAGCTATTGACCGCGGCGATGATTTTCGTGTTGGGAGTGAGTCTGCTCCGCCTGACCCTGATCATTTTCCCGTTGTGCAGGCGCTTACTCCTCACGGGAGCATTGGGAATCGCCATCACAGCTGCATACCTCATTTTCACAATCGCCCCCCAATTTTTGGCGAGCTTGAGCGCGTCGCTTTTGGGGTCACGCGTCGTGGATGACAGCGGTTTGACCCTAGGCTGCTTCTCGCTCGATATGGCATGCTATTTTTTCCTGCTGAGCGCCGTGATCAAGCATTCCCATTTGAAACGCGCAGTGGTTCACACTTTGATCTTATGTGCGGCATGGACCATCATTGGCGGCGCTGCAATGTATCTCGGCATCGCTGATCCGTTTCCAGGCAAAATTTCGAGCGCCCTGAGCGCGACGCTTTGGAGCACGTTCGCGATTGTCATTTATACGGTGGGGTTTTTGCTTAGAATTGGACACGCGATCGACGCCGAGAATGATGGCACAGGCGTCCCGCACAAGGACTAACGGGCACGCGCCCCCACAGAACGGATCGGGCGGTCCATTCTATAAAAAAAAACGTCCGCACCGGCTGCGCCTCCAGTCGAATCGCCGGGGATCGCTCCGAATCGCTGTTTCCGTACACATCTTTTGCTATCCTAAGCATTCACTTTCCTGATTTCCGAGCTGGCGAGGATGGTTTATTGCCTCCAGAAAGAACCAAATTGTTTGTGCAGATCGCCGTAGTCATTCTGCTGGCGGCGGGAGTGATCGCGATCGCATGGCATCTGATGCCCGATCGCGCCGAAGTTCCCGTTGGTGATACAAAGGTCATCGATGCGGCGCAGCAGACCGCCAGGTTTCCGCCGCCGCGTGCGCCGGTCGCGCCGCCCTCGGATGAATCGATCCTTTCCAGCGTCACCAACGGCAGCGTCACCATTCGCTGCGAACATGCGCCCGGCGCGTCGGCGACGACGCCTTACAAGGAAGTGCCGCCTCCTTCGGACCATGATGCCGCGACCAATGCTGACTTTACACTGGTGGATGGGCGTGTTCCGCCCGGCTACCCCAATCCGCTCCCGCTCCTGCAAGATGGGCTGATGCCGCCCAACGCCGATGAGCGCACCGCCAACTTTCGTCTTGCGATCGGTAGCGGCGAGGGTCGTGTGAAAATCGATCTGCACAAGCCCATTCGCATCGCTCAGATCAACAGCTATTCCTGGCACACCGATATCCGCGGCCCACAGGTTTACAGCGTCTATG
Organism: Tepidisphaeraceae bacterium; assembly: GCA_025450555.1. Taxonomy (GTDB): domain Bacteria; phylum Planctomycetota; class Phycisphaerae; order Tepidisphaerales; family Tepidisphaeraceae; genus JANWHF01. Next base: position 2,044 of record JANWHF010000215.1, read on the forward strand.
GAAGCAATGTCTCGGAGCCCGGCTACAACCCCAGGCCACTCGTCGGCACCGACCCAGCCAGCTGCGGCTGGAAGAAAATCGCCGACGTCGATACGCGTCCAGCAACCGGTTATGTGGGTGGGCGCTACGCCGTCAGCATCTCCGATTCATCCGGCTCGCTGGGAACTTATCAATACCTGCTGTTCTGCATTCAGCCGGCAACAAAACTGGAAGGGATGGGCCATACTTTCTACAGCGAAATCGACGTGGTCGAATAGCCCGACTCACGCACCGGCAGCCGGGGAAAACCATCGCCAAATGTGGCGCATGAGGGGTGAGGAGCTGGCAAGACAGAATGCGCCCGAATCGAAGTTCGCATTTAAAGATTTTCTTCCCATTTGGTTGACCGCTCGCTACAATTGTGTCGGCGGAGAATAAATCGAATGCACCATCGAGTCAGGATGCAACTGGCCGAGGCGTTGGGGCCAGTGAATCGCTGGTATTGTTCGCAAAGTTGCGGTCGCGAAGTGGCCAACCCCGATGAACTTCTGGCATATTTTGTCAGGAGCGGCGGGGCGAAGGATTTTGCCGCGCGCTATCTGGCAGCAATGAGCGCTGACAACCGCTGGTATTGTTCGCAATACTACAAGCACGATGTTCACGATCCACAAATCCTGTGGGATTATTACATCAGCTGTGGTCGGCCCAAACCATGCACGATTGCGTCCTGAGCGCCACGGGCCAGCGCGGCAACTTAATCCATCATCAACCGGCAGACGAATGCGATATTTGTTTTTTCGCGCGTACTTACCCTTTCTACTCCTTGCTGCTTTTTTTGCGGGGGATTTTGCTCCCTCTGCATTGGCCGATGAAACGGTTGTGCCTTTCGCCAGCTTGAAGGGCAAGAGTGGCGCATTTGCGGTCTCGCTGGCGGATCGAAGCCCACTGAGCAAGCCTGCGGAAATCTCCAAGCGCATCGCGATGACTGCGCGACAGCAGGGGCCAGATCACGATTTATCCAAAGAAGTTTTCGATGCCTACATTCCCAAAACGCCGGCGGCAAACGGGAAATTCGGCTTGATGGTGATGCTCTCGTTCAAAGATGTGGGACATCCCGCAGACGCCTGGCCGGCGATCCTGGAGAAGTATCACCTGATCTGGCTGGGCGCGCGCAAGAGTGGAGACGAGCGCCCGGCCGGGCAGAAGATTGGATTGCTCCTCGACGAAGTGCACAACGCGCAAAAGGTTTTTCCCATCGACGATCGCAGGATTTACCTCTTTGCCGGAAGCGGCCAGCCGCCGACATCAGGCCTGGCACTTTATTATCCCGACGTTTTCTCCGGCGCGCTCTGCTACGTTCAGTGGCTCTGGTATGCGGATATGCACGTGGGAAGACAGGTTTTCAGGGCGCAGCTTCCAAGACCGACGGAAACAGCGATCGAGCTGGCGCGGAAGCGCGGGCGGTTTTTCCTCGCGCAGCGTGAGTCGGACGTGTGGCCGGGGAAACCCAATCTGTCGCAGCTTGTTTTGACGCAAGGGTATCGCGCGGCAGGCTTCAAATATGCCGAGATTCTCGAAGTGCCTGATAACCAGATGCAGCATTTTGAAAAGAACAGCGGCGACTGGTTTGAGAAAGGCATCGAGTTTCTCGATGCGCCGCTGACATCGCTGCCCCCGGAATCGGGCAAGACGACATTTGAAGAGTCGAAGACAACCCCTCAGAAATCTCAACTCGCGCCCAATGCCGGATTAAGCGCGAACAGCTCCGAAGCGACAGCAAATCAAGCATTGGCTTTGGCCAAGAGTTACGTTGCGGCCAAGCGATACGACCTGGCGCGCCAGCACTTGGGTAAAGTTATTTCAAAATATCCCAACACGTCAGCCGCCGCTGAGGCAAAGCAATTGCTCGCGCAGATCGCGGGTAAGTAGAAGCACGATTTTGATTGACATTGAAGTGCGGCTAAGGCATAGAAAATCGTATCTTTAATGCGATGAAGGAATGAATTATGCCACAATCGATGATTGAACGTGCTGCGGGCGCTGACGCATTTCAAGCCGATAACAGACCGGTTTCTTCGGCCGCGTTCTGGGGTGGTTGGGTGATCAGCGGATTGCCCGCCGCGTTTCTACTGATGGACGGCGTGATGAAATTATTCAAGCCCAAGCCGGTGGTCGAAGGAACGGTGCAGCTGGGGTTTTCGGAAAATGTGATCGTGCCGTTGGGGATCACGCTGATTTGCTCCGTCGTGCTTTATCTGATTCCGCGCACGGCGGTGTTCGGGGCGATCCTGCTCACGGGTTATTTGGGCGGTGCCGTCGCATCGCAAGTTCGCGTAGGCCATCCGCTGTTCGGATACATTCTCGCTCCAGTGTATGTCGCGATTTTCGTCTGGATGGGGCTGTGTTTGCGCGACAGGCGGATGCGGGCGCTGGCGCCGTTGCGAAGCCTGCCGAAGGGGCGATGATTTTTTCCTTTAATGACGGCATTCAGCTGGAGCTCGAGCCATGTCCGATCCATCGAAAAACCGCGCCACATTCGCTCCAACGCTTGCGCCGCCACGGACCACAGATCGCGGTCCAATTCAACTTGTCGGAATTTGGGGGCGCTATACCGGTGAGACTGCGCCCACCGGAATTCCAATTCTCTGGCACCGCTTTGCGCAGCACATCGGCAACATTCCGGATCAAGTGCCGCACGTGGCTTATGGCTTATCTTTCATGGGCGGCAAGGATTTTGAATATCTTGCGGGCGTGGAAGTCACCGAGGCTTCGAATTTGCCGGAAGGCTGGAGCCGGGTGAATGTCCCGGCACAGCGATACGCAATCTTTACGCATCCTGGCCACGTTTCGCAAATTCGCGCGACCATTGAAGCCGTGGGAACACAGTGGCTACCCGTTTCAAAATATCGCCCCGCGAAGATCCCGGCACGCGCGCCAAACTTCTTCGAGCGATACGGGCCGGCATTCGATCCGGTCGCAATGTCTGGAGATACCGAAATCTGGTTTCCCATCGAATCGTGACAAAGATCCAGATTCGACCGCGCAGCATCGGATCAGCATGCCCGGCTCGCTCAACATCTATGATTGAAACACCTTCAACTGCCAATCGTGAATTCAATTACTTTTGACGTGCCGCCTTTGACCGTCGTTTGCAGCATCGTTCCCTCATAAGAACGTGAGGCGGAATCAATGCCGCTGAGACGCAAAACCGAGTTGCCGTGTGCAAGTTTTAAAGTACCGGTTGCTTTCTCATTCGAGCAAGCAACCTGTGGCAACAGCGCAATGCGAAAAGAAATTGGGTCCTTTCCACGATTGGTCAGTCTCCACGTCATGTGATCCGGTTGAAACGCGAGCATCAGCGTCAGTTGATCGTCGCCGCACGAGAGGAGATTGGGGCCGGGAGAGAAGATCTCCGGGAGCGCCCGCGTTCCCAGAAATGCCGGAATACTGGTTGCGCCGGCTGCGCCGGGAGCATTCGAGAGAAACTGCTTGCCATGAACGACCAGAGTGGTGACACGCCCATCACCATCAACTGCCACCTCATAGGCCCCCGTTGTCACCTGATGCGTGGCGGGCTGCTTTTGAATTTCGATATCACTCGGCGGGAAATCATCAGTGCGGAACGGAGCGGCAGGAATGCCCGAATCATCCGTGAGCGTCGAGCCAGGAATTCCTGCCCATGCATATCGGACAGTTTTAGGTGCGAGAATCTGGTCGCAATGGAGAACCACGCTGTCGCCATCGATCCGGGCGTCGGCGAAGCGATAGGCACCATCTCCACCCGCGAGCGCAAAACCGCGAATCGGGCCGGATATGCGTGCGGCGAGCTTACCATTGGCCTCAAATCTCACACGGATCGAGGAACCTTCAATGCTAGCGCTCTTAAACTCCGGCCCGCGCGCCGCGATTTGCTGCGCGTAGACATCATGAAGGGCCAAGAGCGCGACCCTTCGGCCCAGTTCATGTTTTTGTCTTGGATGTAGATTGAAGCCTTCGTTCGTTTCTATTCCCATCGCCAGAGCGGCATGCGGAGTCGATTGCACCGCTTTGGCCTGCGCTTCACGAATCCATTCCCAGTGCAGTCCGTTGGAAGCCTGCGCGAAATCGGGCAATTGAACGATGATGAATGGAAGGTCCGGAGACTCAAATTGCTTTCGCCATTCGGCAATCATCGTCGTCAAAAGTAGGGGATAGTTCGCCGGGCGATCTGCATTGCTCTCACCTTGATACCAGACGACGCCTTTGATCGGCTCATTACCCAGCGGGGAGATCATCGCGTTGTAAAGCATTCCCGGCTTGATGCCAAAGAGTGAATCGCGCAAGTCCGATTTGTTGAGCTTCGCCAGAGCATCGTTTGGAATCCAACCTTCGCAGGTCGTTCCGCCGAATGAGCTGTCGATGATGCCAACCGGAATCTTCGCCAGTTCCGGATCTTCCAGAAGCCGATCGGCAAAATAATAGGCTACCGCAGAGAATTCGCGGGCGGCCTGTGCGCTGGCTCGCCTCCATTGAACGTTTGCCGTTGATTGTGGCTTGCCATTAAATCCCTTGGCGACCGTGCAGAGGCGAAGATTGGTCAATTTCTCCGCCTGCTCGGCAACGCTATTCCCGTCGTCGCATTCCTTGAGCGTCATCTGCATGTTCGATTGGCCCGAGCAGAGCCAGACATCGCCAAAGCAGATGTCGGTGGCGACGGCCTTTTCGTTGCCTGATGTGACGGTCAGGTCGAACGGTCCGCCCGCCGGCGTGGGCTTGAGTTGGACATCCCATTGGCCTTCCATATCCACTTTGCCGCTGACCTTCACGTCATTGATCTGGACATTCACTTCCTGGTTCGGCTGCCCTTGGCCCCAGATGTGAACGATGCGATCGCGCTGTAAGACGGCATGGTCGCCAATGCACGACGCCAGCTTGAGCGACGCGGCATCGCTGATGCCGACCATTACGAGCAGCAGAAGAAGGCTCCAAACCAATAGCTTCTCGGCGTTCTTTGATTCACTGATCGATCGTGTGTGCTGCAATGACATGAAAGCTCCAACAATACCCGAGTGAAGTGCATTGCGACAAAAAGCCTTCTCATTTGCGGATTGGCCAGGGCTCGACGCCGCATCGCCTGGCCCACTGTTGATACAAGTTCTTCAGCTCATCAACCTTCTGCGGATTCTGCCCGGCCAGATCGACTAATTCAGTGCGGTCCTTTGCCAGATTGTAAAGCTGCCATTTTTCCCTGAAACCGGCAATCAGCTTCCAGTCACCCAGCCGAGCGGCACGATTGCCCTCGTGTTCCCAGAACAGCGGTCCGCGATCGACGGGCTGTCCATTGAAGGCCGGCACGAGGCTCTTGCCTTCTTCGGGGAGTATCTCGTGGCTCCGCCGCGTCTGTGGATACGGTGCACGAGCCAAATCCAGAATTGTCGGCATCAGGTCGATTACATCGCCGACCTGACCATGCTCGATGCGGTTCGGGTTCTTCAGCCCATCGGGCCAGCGAACAATGAACGGCGTGGAAATGCCGCCTTCTTCAGTCCAATGCTTAAATCTGCGGAATGGCGTGTTCGATGCATTGGCCCAGGCCGGGCCATAGCTCTGATAGACATCCTGCGGGCCGGGCATGTAACGCGGATCGTTTCCCACGTGAACCGGCCGGCCAGCGCGCGTTTTGCTGGGCACGTCATACCAATCGGGATGCACGTTCTCGGCACATCCGCCGTTGTCGGAAAGAAAGATCACGACCGTGTTCCGCTCGATGTTGCGATCGTGGAGTTTCGCGAGAATCTGCCCGACGCCGCGGTCCATGCACTCGACCATGGCGGCATAGACCGCCATCCGCCGCGCCTGCCAGGCTTTATCCGGTGCATCATCCCAGTCGGTCAGAACGCTCGCTCCCTCGCTGAGGCGCGGATAATTGGCACGTGGCGAAAGACCCCATGAACGATCGACGATTCCCGTTGAGACCTGCCGCTCGAATCGCTGCTCGCGGATCTTGTCCCAGCCGACGTCATAGGTATGGGCATAATGCTCGATGTCGCTTTGCCGCGCCTGCATCGGCCAATGCGGCGCGGTATAGGCCACGTAAAGGAAAAACGGGTTTGAAGTGGCCGAGAACTGATCAATCATCTGCAGCGTGTGCTGGGTGATGAAATCGGTGTAGTAAAAATCCTTGCTGTCTGGCTGAATGGTCTGCTCGTTATGCACAAGGCCATACGGATCGTAATAGTTCTCGACGCCGGGAATGGTTCCCCAATGTTCCTGAAAGCCGCGGTTGCAGGGCCAGTTCGCTTTGGAAGTCGAGATATCGCTGGGAACTTCGAAATTGACTTGACGTTTAGCAGCGCGCCCGCCGGGCGAAATGTTGAGATGGCACAGATGCCATTTGCCCGCCATGCCGGTCTGGTAGCCGTTGTCGCTCAGGACTTCCGCGATCGTCACGCATCGATCATTCAATTCGCCTTGATAGGCAGGCTTGCCCAAGTCCTGGTTCATCGTCCCAATGCCCGCCTGGTGCGGATACAGGCCGGTCATGATTGATGCGCGGGTTGGGCAGCATCGGGCCATGTTGTAGAATTTTTTGAAGCGCACACCCTGGCTGGCCATGCGGTCGATGTTTGGAGTGTGGATTTCCCCGCCATAGCAACCGAGGTCGGAAAAGCCCATGTCGTCGGCGAGAATCAGGATGACATTGGGACGAGAGGCTGAATTCACCGGAGTCGGAGCTGCCGGCGCGAGTGAACCGAAAACGATAATAATTAGTGCGAGAAGCCA
>JANWHF010000216.1 GCA_025450555.1 Tepidisphaeraceae bacterium
CCACGAGTTATGCCGATATCGAACTGGCCGATGCGTTTTTCTTCATTGGCTCCAACGCGGCGGCCTGCCATCCAATCGTCTTCGATCGCGTGCAGCGTCGGATTGAGAAGGGGCGCGCCGAGTGCATCGTGGTCGATCCTCGCCGCACCGCGACGACCGAAGCCGCATCGCTTCATCTACCGATTCGGCCCGGCACCGATCTGGCGCTGCTCAACGGCCTGCTGCACCTGCTGTGGTCCTGGAAGAAGATCGATCGCGGCTTTATCGACGGACATACCGAAGGCTTCGCTGAGCTTGAGGCAATGCTGCTGGCCTATTCACCCGATCGCGTTTCCAAGATCTGTGGTGTTCCCGCGTTTCGCATTGTTCACGCGGCCCGCATCGTTGCCGAGTCCCGGCAACTCATCAGCTTCTGGACGATGGGCGTCAATCAAAGCGCAACCGGCACTTTCTGCTCCAATGCGATTATCAATCTCCACCTTGCACTCGGCCAAATCGGAAAGCCGGGTTGTGGCCCCTTCAGTCTGACCGGTCAGCCCAATGCCATGGGCGGCCGAGATGTTGGCTACATGAGCCACCTGCTGCCGGGCCAGCGGCAGATCGCCAATCCCGATCATCGCCGACAGATGGAACAGCTCTGGGGCCTGCGACCTGGCACGATCCATCCCAACGCCGGCTACGACGCCGTCAGCATGTTCGACGCGATCGAGCGGCAGGAGATCCGCGCGATCTGGATCGTCGGCACCAATCCCGCCGCCTCGATGCCCAACCTTCCGCGCGTGCGCAAGGCGCTGGCGCAGGCGGAACTTGTGATCGTGCAGGATGCTTATTATCCGACCGAAACCACGAAGTTTGCCGACTTGATCTTCCCCGCTGCCGTGCAGTTCGAGCAGGCGGGGACCTTCTGCAACAGCGAGCGGCGGGTGTCGCTGATGGAACAGGTTGTGCCGGCGCCGGGTGATGCGAAGCCGGACTGGTGGTGGTGTCGGCAAGTGTCGGAAGTGCTGGGCTTTCGCGCCGGAATGAAATTCACGAGCTCCGAAGAAATCTTCGACGAGTTCGCGCGCGTCACCGCGGGCCGGCCCAACGATCAAAGCGCGCTTTCCTATGAATTATTAGGCAGAAAAGGGCCGCAGCAATGGCCCTACCCCGCGCTGGGCCATTCATCCGCTCGGCGATATGAAGACCACGAATTCCCCACGCCCAGCGGCAAAGCGCGCTTTTTCGCCCGGCCCTATGCCGAGCCGGAGGAGATGCCGGATCGACTCTTTCCGCTGGTGCTGACGACGGGGCGCGTCGCCAATCAATGGCATACGCGCACCAAGACCGGCCAAGTTGCATCCCTCAACAAAGCCGATCCTTCGCCTTTCGTGCAGATGCATCCGGATGATGCGCGAGCCCTCGGTTTGCGCGACGGCCAGCGCGTTCTCGTGCGCAGCCGGCGCGGGAGCGCGCACACGATCGTTCGAATTGATCCTCAGACTCCGCTCGGCACTGTTTTCATGCCAATTCACTGGAATGATCTGTGGGGAAAGGCTGCTTCTCCAAACGAAGCAACCACGGAGCTGTTCGATCCGCTGAGCAAGCAGCCGGCTTTGAAGTTCTGCGCTGTCTCCATCTCGGCCGCGGCGATGGAAGAGGTCGGGCGAAAGAGTGCGCCTCGTGAATTTGGAAGCGCTGATTCAGATGACTTTGTCGCGATCGCAAGAGACGCGATTGAGATCTAAATGATGCTTTGCAATTGTCCAACTAATTTCCATTTCATCGAGCCCGCGCCCTTCGGCGTGAAAGCATCATCGGCGCAACCATCGCTATCACCAGCATCGCACTGCCCGGCTCCGGCGCGGAAACCGCAGCCGAGTAATTGTCGAACGTAGCATCGGCGCCATTGGAAGCGTTATTCGTGGTGGAGGTCAGATCGTAAATCACCAGCCCACTGTTGCCCGAAAGCTTACTGCTATCGGTCTTGCTCAAGCTGGCCAGGGCAACGCTGGGGCTGGCGTTGTCGTAGATCGAGCCGCTCAAAAGATTGCTGACGTCTGAAAATACCAGATGGTAGCTATGGCCCACCTGCAACGCCGAACCCAGGTTCGCCGTACCCAGGGTCGTGGGAGCTTCACCGGTGATGGACGACAGGGTGAGTTGATTGGTGTCGTCGGCGAAGGTCAAGGCATATCCGGAGGTGGTTTGCAATCCAACAGTCGAAAGGTGCGCCAGCAAGCCAAAAGCCTGCGAGCTGTTGGTTTGCCAGTTGACGATGTCCACGCTCTCGTAAAAGTCGGTGTAAGATGTTGAAGGAACATAGCTGGCCGCGCGCGAAGGGCCCAATGCGGTGGAACCAGGGTTTGTGGGCACAGGCGCCGCCACGATGCGATACCCGCCATTGGGGAAGGTGAATGATCCCTGCGCGCCAAACGACGCCATCGGATCATAATGCGTCCAGCCCGCGTCTGAAGCATTGTTAAAGTTGTAACTTTGGGCGCGCGTCGTATCGGTCCCGCACAGCAACACCAGCACGAACGAAAACGCGACGAATCCAGACGCCCGCGCAGAATAGATCGAAATGTGCATTGGTCTTCCTCCAACGCGCAAATCTAGCAGAACCGCAAGCAAAATTACAGAAAAAAGTCGGATGCTGCTGTCGGAGCCGCGAATTCTACGGAATAACTCCCCCAAATTGATAATTTCACCAGGTCGGCGGCGTCGCCGACGCCTTTGCAGCATTGGCCCAGCTTTGCGGATTAAAGATGCCTGGAATCGCTCCAGCCGTCACACCATTCAGCGTCACGCTGTAAACGTCTCCGCTCAAATCCGCGTTTTCATACTGCTCGCCATGAACCTGCGGGAGCTTCGCCCATTGGGCATTGCTCATATACCCGTCGGCTGGGTCGCCGCTGACGGGCCAGAGGTAGTTATCGCCGGCAATTTGCGAGCCGGCCGGGATCTGCGGCCAAACGTTGTTAGAGATGCTCGTGAAGCTGTTGAGGTTTGAAGCTTCGACAACCACTCCGCCCGCCTGCTCACCGGCCCAGACGAGATTCGGCGCCACCAAGAGATTGTTGGTCACGGAGATATTCTGCGCCGGCCCATCGAGCAGCAGGAATTTGCTGGTGTCGCTGTCGCTGATGATCGTGTTGTGATCGATGCGAATATCGTCGATTTCGCGATTGGCCGAGCCATACTGCGTTTCAAGGATGATGGCGGTGCCCTGGTCCCAGTTCATCACGTTGTCGCGATATTCCACGTGCTGCACGCCGGGCCGGATATTCAGCCAGATGTTCCAGGTTTCGTTGCCTTCGACGACGCCCCAGTCGGTGGGCGAATTATTCCCCAGCCCCATGCGGAGCGTGCCGCCGTTGATGCTGTTGCCGGCGACGTAGAACCAGGTGGCGATGCGCAGTTCAATTGAGCCTTTGTCCTGAGTCGGGCGCGAAAGATTGTTGTCTTCGATGAGCAGCCGGGTGACGCCTGCGTTGTCGGTGCGGATCAGGTGCTCCTGGGTGCTGTTGGTCATCGTGTTGCCGATGTAGACCTGATCGGTGCCTTCGCCCCAGATGCAGTAGCCGCGGATCTGCGGACCAAAGTAGCATTCCTGCACCAGCACGCCCACCGGCTCGGCGTTCGTGTTGATGGCGTCCGTCAGGTTGTAAAACTGGCAGCCGGCGATGGCAATGTCTTTCCCGCCCACGGCGATGCCGCCCGCAGCCACTTTCTGTGATCCTGAGCTGGCGATCGTGTAGACCGAATCGAACGTGATGTTCTCGATCAGTACGTTGTCGCAGGTGGGATCGAGGTGCAGGATGTAGGCGCCAGTGCCGTTGGTTTTTCGCAGCAGGGGCTCCGCGTTTCCGCCATAGCTGGTGATGACGATGTTCGAGCCGCTGACGTTGATCGAATCGGGAATGGCAAAGCTCTGGCCAGCATGAATCAGCATCTCGCTGTTGTTGCCCAGCAACTCAGAGGCTCGAGCGACTGTCGCGACTGCCTGGCTTGGCGAAGCGCCGGTGTTGTTGTCGTTTCCGCTGTTTGAGACGTAAATCTTCTGGCGCGTGTCGGGCGAAATCGCGACTTTTGCCGAGGCCGATGCCGTATCGCCCTTCGAGTCAGTCATGCTCAGCGTGACGGTGTACACGCCCGGCTGCGTATACAGATGCGCCGCATTCCAGCCCACCAGCGTATTGAACTGGCCATTGGGATCGCCAAAGTTCCAGTTGTAGGTGGTGCTTAATTGATCGCCAACGGTGATCGTTGAAGACAGCGCATTGACGTGCACCGCATGCCCGGCCATTCCAGTGGATTCGATGAAGCTGATGACCGGCGCGAGCCCGTCGGAGCTTGTATGGACTGGAGTGGAAGACTGGCTATCGGAGCTTCCGGTGCTCTGCGAAGACGTTCCCGTGCCCTGAGCGCCAGCCACCTGGGTCGAGGCTTCGCTGACCACATCGCGCCGGTGCGAGCGCACTTTGTCGTTGGCGCTGCGAATGATATGGTTTTTGCCTTCCTGCCCATTGATCAGGTCATCGCCCCGGCTGCCATCGAGCGTATCGTCGCCCATGCCGCCCAGAAGGGTGTCATGACCGGTGCCGCCGATGATCGAATCATCGCCCTTGCGCCCACGGATCAGATCGTTGCCCGAGCCGGCGGTGAGCGTATCATCCCCCGCGCCGCCGATAATGGTGTCATTTCCGGAGCCGCCCGAAACCTGGGCGCCGATTTTCAAATGCGCCGAAAGACGAATCAGATCGCTCTCATTTGAGCCGGTGATGTCGATGGCCTGCACCGCGTTCAGTGCAAAATGCTGATGGTGCCCATTGATTGAAGCATTCAGCTCAGAGCCATCGTGGCTCAAACCCACAAACATCCGTGAAGGCGTTGCCGGGTCGGCAGTCATGACCAGCACGCCGCCGCTCAAGTCGATGGTGGCCGACAAAAACTGTCGGCCCTCAAGGGCTTCACAGACGACATTCGATGCAGCGGCAACGATCCGAGGATCGACCTGCGCGCTGCGTCCGGCCTTTACGATTCGAGCTGAGTGCGTCATACACTGCTCGAATCGGGAACCGATGCGTTTGACTTAGCCTTGTACCAGTGCTGATTTGCCGGTTTTTCCCAGTTACCGGAACCTGCGCCGCCAGCGCGAGCCCTAAGACGGACAAACCCGGCAAAGCTTCACGTCCGGGAATACCGAAGTCCCAATTGGTGCCAGCGCCGGCAGATCAGCAGGGCGGGCGGAAATGATTTCAGGAGGCCGCGCCAATCTATAATTCATTTTCCCGCACGGTCGCGAGATTTTTCGAGATCAAAAATGGCGATTTTATCGGGCTGCACGGCGCGACACCCGACCATACAATTCGCCGCATGGATTTTGGAATGACTTCGTTGGCGCCTATCGCTCGAATGTGGCGGTTTTACTCCCTCTCCCGGCACACCGGAGGAGGGCTGGAGAGGGGATCTTCACAAACGACGCCCATTCTGCATCGCCCCCTCCCACCCTCCCCAGGAATACCGGGGCAGGAGAAATGCCCTCTCACCATATTCAAGCATTACAGTTATTCGTTGGCAGTTGTCGCGTGGGTGCTGATCCTGGGGCAATTGGCCAGCGCCCAGGTGCTCCGGCCATCACTTTCCCTGCGACAATCTCCAAACCAATACACGATCACCGCGGGCAACGCGCTCTTCGAGGAAAGCCCGCAGGGTCCCGCCGAATTTGATTTTGGCGATGCGGGTTCGCCCTTCAATGTGCTGACCGGCTTCAATGCCGCGCACATTTACCAAAAGCCCGGCGATTATATCCTGACCCTTCATCGCCCCGGTCAGCCCGATATCAAAAAGCCGGTGCATGTGGTGCCGGATAATCGCCAGATCATCCGGCTCGCTCCGGGCACAGATTTCGAGCTGTTCCTTCGCCGCCTGCCCAACAATTGCGTCGTGCTGATGCCCTGCGGGCAAACCTTCACGAATTCGCGTCCTACCGAAATCGTGGCGCGCAATGTCTGCTTCCGCGCCGAGGGTCAGGGGCCGCCGCCCTGCATCAAGCGCGTGGCTGGCTTCTCATACAGCTCAATTCTCGTCCACTCCTCCGATGTCACCTTCGATGGCATTACCTTCGATAGTGATAAGCCCTCCGATAAGTACCATGGCCGCGTCAGCTATCGCGGCGTCACATCCGACGGCGCGCGGCTCGTGCTGAAGCAATGTACCTTCCGCAATATCGACGTATGTATGTTCTGCAACGGCTCAAGCCGCGGGCTGCTGGTGCAATGGTGTACCATTACCCCTGAAGTGCGAACTTATGGCATCTGGCTCGATGGATCGGACGTGGTCGTCCTCGGCAGCACCTTCCGCGACAGTCAGGAGGAACACAACATCCGCGCCGACGAGGTCGGCTTCCATAACCTGCTTCTGTACCAGGACGACTTCACCAACACCCACGGCAAGGAAACCTTCACCTTCCGCGTCGGCGAAAATGCCTACATCTCCCACTGCGCCTTTCATAACTGGGTCAGACTTGGCCCCACCCCGCGGAAGGATCTGCCCATGACGCCCGAAGAACTCCGCACCAGACACGCCAGCCATATCGTCTTCACCAACAACCGCCTCGACGGCAAGGCCTGGCTGAACATCGACGAGGGCGCCTCCGATGTGCTCATCCGCTACAACAAAATCGACCAGGACGCCGTCGGCGTCCCTCTTCGCGCCCAGGGGCCAAACCTCAAAGACATTCGCGTCATTGACAACATCCGCAACCTCACCGCCGGCCCAACGGCCAAGCCCTTCATCCGCCAATGGCAGACGGAGCCGGGGAATATCGTGGAGAAGGGGACGAGGGATGTGCAAGCGAAAGCGCCGGCGGCGCAGCCGGGGAAATGAAGGCCGTCAAATTAGGTCCCTGACCCGTCCCCGACCCCTGGGCCTTTCTTCAGATCAGCTCATCGAGTCGGCTGTGTCGTCGCGGGTTGTGTGGCTGCTTGATTGGTGTCGATCAGATCGTGGGCCTCGCGGCGCAGCGCTCGGCAAAGGATCAAGTCCATCGGCGTGGTCACCCCGATGCAGCTTTCCCCGGCATCGGGAAATTGCGACATGCTTTTCACTCCGCGGTCGAACGCGGCCTCCGCCTCCTGATGATCGCCCTGGTGCGCGTAAGCGATTGACAGAAGGAATTCTGATTCGACGGAAAATCTCGGGTCGTCGGTTAAATCTCGGCACTTAACCAGGGTGGCGATGGCCTGCCTGAACTGCCCGCTCCGCAACTCCGCCATGCCCTGGGTCTGGTAGGGTGCAAAAGGCAGCAACGTGGCGTCTTTGGTTGTCCAGGCTTTGTCGGCTAGTTCACGGGCGATTGCCAGATCTTCCCCCTTGAGCGGGAGAATCAGCGCGTCCTTCGCGACGCGATGCGCCACATTAGCATCGCTTGTGCCGCGGAATCGGCGCAATTCTTCGCTGCGCCAATGCTTGTATCCCTCAACGTCTCCCACCTGCAACAGCAGCGGAACAAAACCGTTGTGCCAGTGGGCATTCTCCTGGGGCTCCAACTCCGCCGCGCGCCGGTAATCGGCGACTGCCAACTCAAAGTTCCCCACCCGCGCATACAGCTCGGCGCGAAAGTCCAACTGCTGCGCGATTTGTGACGAATCCTGCGTGCGGCGCAGTTTCTCAGTCAGCACCTCTATTGCCTTATTAAACTCTCCCTTGGCAAGATCGAGCTTATCCATCTCCAGATATGCCTCACCTTGCCCCTGTAGAAGATCGGCGTCCGCGAAATCCTGTTCCACGTTCAGCAATCGCTGCGCTTCGCGCAACAGCGTCTGAAAATTCAACCAGTCGTTATCAGCGCCGCAACTAATGAGGCGGGAATTCTCATATCCCGACGAGAAAACTTTCAGGGCGTGCAGGTAGGCGGCGTTGGCCTCCTTGAACTGGCCTAAATGGTAGTAACCCATCGCGCCAAGCAACTCTCCCTCAGGCTGCATCGCGGGAAACTGCGGGTCCGGCGGCAGGTCCTTCACCGCCGCAATGCACCCGGGGAAATCACCCATACGGTACAGCAATAATGCTCTGGTCACTCGCAGCCAATTTCCGATATCCTGGGCTGCGGCACGATCAATCCGGGCCAGCCATCCCTTGCTGTCAAGGCCCACGACCTCAGGGATCAGCAGCGAAGTTTTTACGGTCCGTTCCATCTCGACCAGGGCATCGGAGGCGGCGAATCGCTCAATCATCGTCCGGCAGGTTTCCTGGTACTCCTTTGTTTGGCCCAGATATGCCAGGGCAGAGCCGGCATACTGAAGATAAGCGCTGTTGTGTTTTGCGATGCGGACAGCGGCAATCAAATCCGCCGTTGCTTCGGGCCCGCGACCGAGCCGCATATAGAAGACAGCACGGTCGAGCAGCAGCCTTTGTCGACGCGGATCAGCTTCGGGCAGGCGATCAAGCTCGGCAGAGGTGGCGGATGCCGCTGAATCCAGCAGGCGCACTAGTTGGCCAAACGTGTTGTACAAGGCAATTACCGAATGCTGCTCGGCCTCGCGGGCCTTTTTCTCGTTGGCATCAGCGATCGCCTTTTCGATTGCGATCTCGCGCGCATTCTGTTGTGCACGGCCTTCGGCGGAATGTGCGGCCGCCAGATTGACGCGCGCCCGCGCCAAGCCGAGTGTCGTGCCAATGATTCCCAACACGAGCGCGCCGAATACGGAAGCGATTGCGATCGCCTCCTTTTTGTGCCGGTGAATGACCTTTCGCAGCTTGTAGGTCGCCGACGGAGGTGAAGCCTCGACCGGCTCGTTGCCCAGATAGCGCTGGACATCGCGGGCCAGCCCGCTGGCGGTTTCGTAGCGCCGGGAGCGGTCCTTTTCCAGGCACTTCATGATGATCCAGTCCAGATCGCCGCTGAGCGCGCGCCCCATCGCCTTGGGATCGCATCGTCGGTGCGCGGCCAGGGCGGTTTGCGCCACAGCCGCCATCGTGCTCCAGCGCGTGCTGGGTTTGGGCGGCTCGACCTCGCGGATGATCCGCTGCATCTCTGCGTGGGCGGCGCTGCGCAATTCACTAGCGTCGAAAGGCGTTGCGCCGGTCAGCATCTCATAGAGCAGCACGCCAAGGGAATACACGTCGCTGCGCGTATCCACATCCAGCGCGCTCATCTGCGCCTGCTCGGGGCTCATGTACGCGGGTGTGCCAACGAACTGATGAAATTCAGTAAACAGCGTTTTGTCGGTCAGCCGCGCCTGCGTCGCCTTGGCGATGCCGAAGTCGATGATCATCGGCACCGGCTTATCATCGTGCATCGTCACCAGCACGTTGTTGGGCTTGAGATCGCGGTGAATAATTCCCTTCTGGTGCGCATGTTGAATGGCCGAGCAGACCGGCAGGAATAATTCCAGCCGCTGGCGCGGCGCGAGCCGGTTTTCGTCGCTGAAAGTGGTAATCGGAATTCCGCGCACCAGTTCCATGACGAAATAGGGGCGGCCGGTTTCGGTGCTCCCACCATCGAGCACCTTGGCAATGTTGGGATGATCCATCATCGCCAGCGCCTGTCGCTCGGCTTCAAAACGGGCCACCACCTGGCGCGTATCCATCCCCAGCTTGATGATCTTCAGCGCGACTTTGCGCCGGACCGGCTCGCGCTGCCCGGCCATGAAGACGACGCCAAATCCTCCTTCGCCGATCTGCTCCAGCAATTTGTAACGGCCAATGACAGACCCCGGTCCCTCAGCCAGCGTTTCGCCGGCCCCCCTGGCCGGCGACCCCGCGCCTTGTAAAAAGCCATCCGCGCGCCCGTGTGCCGCCAGCAGCGCTTCGACGCGCTGGCGCAAAGCCTGATCCTCGCCGCAGGCACGCTCCATGAAGGCGGCACGATCTGATTCGGTGGAGAGGTCCACGGCTTCGTCGAACACTGCCTCCACGCGCGCCGAATCCAGCCCCATGAGAAGTCTCCGTTGATGTTGAAGCTTCGGTGGATAGTGCGAAATCCACGGCCACGGTGTCTCACGCGCGCGATTGATCCTGCCCAACTGCATCCCGCAGCCAGGCCCGCGCAAAAGTCCAACCTCGATAGGCGGTCGCCCGCGAAATGCCCAGCACGTCGGCTGCCTCTTCGATGCTCAACCCCGCAAAGAATGTGAGTTTGACCAGTTCCGCCTTTTGAGGGTATTCCTGCGCCAGCCGATCCAGCGATTCATTCAAATCGAGCAACTCGTCAACTCCCATGCCCGATGCCGACGGGGCTGGCGGTTCGTTATCCGCCACATCCACGTGGCGCTGGCCGCCGCCGTGGCGGAGCGCCTTTTTTCGGCGGGCATGCTCGATGAGAATCCGCCGCATCGCTTCGGAAGCGGCGGCAAAAAACCGCGCGCGGCTTTCCCAGCAGAGCGCTTTGTCACCCGTCAGCCGCAGATACGCCTCGTGGACCAGGGCAGTCGCCTGGAGCGTGTGATCGCGCCGTTCCTGCCCCATCTGCCTTCCCGCCAATCGCCGCAGCTCTTGGTAGACCATCGGCAAGAGTTGCGCATTGGCTCTGTCATCGCCCCGTTGGATGGCATTGAGGATAAGCGTGACATCAGCCACAAGGCAGAGCCTACCCATTCGATGCCAGCCTGGTCCACAAAAAATTGCCTGGTGTTGAGACCGATATGGCTACTTCCTCGCTTAGTAGATCGAGCCTTGACGCCAAAGCGTCGAGCCACGGTCGGAGTTAATACACATTCGCGGAAGGAAGCCATGAAACCGGAAAAACGAAAGAATCGCACGAAATGGTTCAATAGATACGCCACCTCCGCTCCCATCGCGGAAAGTCGGCCGGTGGTCGAGCCGCTGGAGAGTCGAATGCTCCTGAGCGCCGTAGACGCGTCGCTGGCGGTGGCCACGATGCTGCGTCCGCACGCGCACCCGACCTCCGCGCCGGTGGCATCGCATCATCCGAAAGGATCCGATACCGCTTCAAAACATGCGGGCAAGGCCGCCTTGATCCGCGCCGGCAAGCTGAAGGCATACCCCTTTATCGAGGTCGCGGGGTCCGCGGAAGGCGGTGGATCGGCATCGCCTTCGGGAGTCAGCAATCCTACTCCGATCCCCGGGGCGCTGACGCCGGCCCAGATGCAGGCAGCTTACGGGTTCGGCAACATCACCCTTCCCGATGGCAGCCCTGCCACCGGGGCCGGTGAAACGATCGCGATCGTTGATGCCTTTGACGATCCCAACATCCAGAGCGATCTCCACACGTTCGACGTGCAGTATTTCGGCGGAGTGGATCCCACGTTTACCAAGGTCAACCTCGGCGCCGTCAACACCGGCAGCTCCCCAGAGCAATGGGAAATGGAGGAAGCGCTCGATGTGGAATGGGCTCATGCGATTGCGCCACACGCCAATATCGATTTGGTGGAGGCGGCATCCAACAGCACAAGCGATCTGCTTACTGCCGTCGACAAGGCGGTTTCGCTCAATCCGCAGGTGGTGTCCATGAGCTGGGGACTCAATGCTGGAGAAAGCAGCGCGGAGACGACTTGGGACAGCCATTTTTCCGCTCTAAATATCACGTTCGTGGCCTGTTCGATGGACAGCGGCGCGCCGGCGGTGTGGCCAGCCGCTTCTCCGTACGTACTGGGAGTGGGAGGGACCAGCGTGGCACTCGATTCCAACAACGACTGGTCCAGCGAGGTCGCGTGGGAGGGGAGCGGCGGAGGTGTCAGCCTTTACGAAGCCCGCCCGGCGGCCCAGCCCTCAACCTACAGCAACGGCGCCACCTCCGGCAACGCATTGACAAACCGAGGCGTACCCGACGTCGCCTATGACGGGGCCGAGGCCGGCGCGGTATCGATGTATAACTCATTCTCCCACGCGTCGACATTATACAAGGGAACCGAGACCGGATGGTTCCGCGAATGGGGAACCAGTGCCGGCGCGCCGCAGTGGGCGGCTTTGATCGCCCTGGCCGATCAGGGACGCGCCCAGGCCGGCCTGGCGCAGCTCGGATCGGCGGGGACTTCTTCGGCACTCTATGCCAATCCCGGCGATTTCCACGACATCGCCAGTGGCGCCACGACGGGAACGCCTCATTACACCGCCGGCCAGGGATATGATTTAACGACAGGCCTTGGCACCCCTCAAGCGCCGCTGGTCGTGTCGTCGCTGATCGGCATTGCCCCGACGGCTCCTCCCGCGACGCCCACCGGCTTGGCCGCAATTCCCGGCGACGGACAAGCGTCGCTACGCTGGAACGCCTCCAGCGGCGCGACAAGCTGGAATGTCTACCGATCGAGCGACGGCGTGACCTATACGCTCGATGCCACCGTGACCCAAACCAACTTCATCGAGGCCGGCCTGAGTGACGGCAGCAGCTATTCGTATGAAGTATCGGCGGTGAATTCCATTGGCGAAAGCGCGGCCATCGCGCCGGTTTCGGTGACGCCTCAAGTGCCGCCGCCGGCGCCCACGTTGCAATCGGCTACCCCAAGCAACAACAGCTTTGCGATGACCGATGCCAACTTCGCCGTCGCGCTCCAATGGGCTCCCAGCGCGGGCGCGAGTAGTTATAACATCCTCTATTCCACCACCGGCGGGAGCGGCTACGCGACTGTCGCCAGCGGGGTCTCGGGCACGAGCTACACCGACCTGGAGGTTGCCCCCGCCACGACCTATTACTTCGTCATCCAGGCCGTCGGCGCGGGCGGAGCGCTCAGCGCCATCTCCAATCAGCTTGCCGCCACGACGATCCCGGATGTGCCCAGGAATCTCACCGCTACCTCAAGCAACGGAAGCGCAACCCTCTCCTGGTCGGCCAGCAATGGCGCCACCCGCTATAACATCCTTCGCTCGACTACCAATGGAGGCCCATATACCCTGATCGCCAGCGGCATCACCGCAACCAGCTACGTTAATTCCAAGCTGACCAACGGCACGACCTATTACTACGTCGTGCAGGCGGTCGATGCCGGCGGCCCCAGCGCCAATTCCAACCAGGCGTCGGCAACGGCCAAGCATGGGAAGTAAGGGATTCGGAATAAGGGTCGTAGACGGGTCGGCGACCGAAAAAGAGTCCGTGGCCGAAAAAAATGGGGCCGCTACTGACGAAGAAAAATGGGTCGCTACGTCACGACTGGGTCAGCGGACCAATTGAGTAGTGACCGTTTTTCTTCGACCGCTGACTTTCGCGGAGGTTACAGCCAACTTTATCCAAGGCGTGCAGGCCGTCGGATAATCAATGAACGAAGATTCATGACAGCTTGATTCGGTCACTTTAGTCGGCGCCGAAAAAGGGGTGCAAAAGAGGGAGAGCAGACCTATGGGATCGTAGAGGCGCTGCAGACCGAAAAGACCCTAATTGCACGGGAGAATTAACGTGACGTCTGGAAAACTGAAACTGAGGCTCTTGAAGGGACTTCTTGTCCTAACGGCTGTTACGGCTTGTCGAGCAGGCAGCATCGAACTTGGAGGAGGGGGAATTATCACCGCGTCCGGCTCGGGTCTCACCAATGCGGCGGAGACCATAACCTTTGACGGCCTTTCCATCCTGCCAGAATTGGCGGTCAGCAACCTGTATCAATCCGATGGCGTGACATTCTTCGGCCTTTACTATTCAACTGAGCGTGCCGCGGGCGTCATACCGGGCGACAGCACTTATGTGAGCAACTTCTCCGACATCGAGATCGCTCCACAAACCGCCACGATCGAATTCGCCGCTCCAATCAGCCAATTCAGCTTCGAACTCAGAAGCCAGCCCGGCGTGACCAGCGTCGCGGTAAACAAATATCTGGACTCATCACATTGGGCTATCGAATACGTGTACCTTAACAGCGATCTGGGAGGAAACGACTTTTACACTTATAAGAACACGGATCCGCTGGCCATTACGTCGTTGACGATTTCCACGTCCAGCAGCGACAACGCTTTTGTCCTGGACAATCTCGCGTTTGGAGTTGCCAGCCCACCCCCTCCGATCGCTGCGCCGCTTCCTTCTGGCTCGTTTGCCGGACTGGCACTGCTTGCGCTGTGTGTTGCCCAACAGGTTTTCACTCGAAAAACCCAAGGCAGAGGCGATCGCTGAGATCAAACGAGCTCCAAAGTTGCTCCTCCACCGGCGCAGCAGGCCAGTTACTTTCAAAAAGCAATGACGCGGGCCAATCGCCCGAAAGGACTTTTCATGAAGCCGATCCGACTTAGTCTGGTCCAAAGCTCCAATTCTAATCGTGAATTGGCCATTTCCGCGGGAAGTGCGGTGCAAATAGTGCGGGGCTTGGAACGACTCGGCTCAATGTCGCAATGTGCAATTATTGTCCTGGCCATTGGGATGCTAATCGCCGGGGCATCCAGGGGGGAGACGGTGAGCTTCGGAGTAAGCAGTGATGGAGCAGCAAACGTTTATCCCTTCGGCGGCTCGTATAGCGGAGAATATCAAAACATCTACAGCAGCACCGGCTTTATGGGTCCATTTACGATTACAGAAATCAGCTTCGATGCCACTAATTTTAACGGGGAATTGACTGGTAGCGCGACGGCCATGTATGACCTGATGCTCAGACTTGGAACCACTTCGAGTCAGCCCACCGCGCCGGGCTCCTTCAGCGCCAATGCCAACAACCTGGTAACTGTATTTGACGGAAGCGAAAGCATAACCCTGACGCCGGCGTCTGGACTTACATTTAACTTATCGACTCCATTTGTCTTTAACCCAACGTCGGGAGAAAACCTCGTTCTCGATGTAGTGATCCATTCTGAATCCTCCTCCGCGCAGGTCGGATTTGCATTTGACGATAACTCCACGCAAATGGGTAGAGTGTTTCAAACACCTTCGCTAGGAACTGTCTCGGGAGGCAACCAGGGACTCGTCACGCACTTTTCCGGAAATGCTGCGGCGGTGGCGCCGTTGCCTTCGAGCGTTTGGGCCGGCGCTGTATTACTGGGCATTCTTGGGGCTGATCAGGTTCGTCGAAAGCGCGTGCGCGGTCGCATTTAAGTACCGGGAACGCGAAAACGGGATGAGTGCGCTTTTCTTTATAGCTCAACCGCATTAGATGCAACTATCGGAGAAAACCGGTCGGTATTGGTTGTGATCGGCGGAGCGATGCTCTGCCGCTGGTTTGGGGGCTCGTACGTAGAGACTGGAAGCTGGAAACTAGGGGGAATGACGAATGGTGAATAGTGAATTGAGAATTCCATTCGTAATTCCCAATTCACTAGTCCCGCATGGCGGGGCGCTGGCGAGACACATGTGTTTCGCGGGGGAAATGCATCCAAACCGATCGTTCGGCGTAAGTGGATGCCCTGCAGACTGTTAGGCGGCGGAACAAGTAAAATGCCTTGACAGCAGTGCGGGGCGCATGTACCTTGTTTACCAATAAATTGCTAAATTCGTAGCTGATTGTCCGGCCTAGTCTTATCGCAAAAATAGGGGTCACTTTAGGGGTCAGAAATGGTCAAAAAGCGCCCCATTCTGTCTCATTTTGTTCCATGTACGGTGACGTACTATCGTATCCACTTGCTAAAGCTCGGTTTGCGATGAGGGCCCAAATGGGCGCAGCGGGACACCTTGCGCATCGCGCGCCCCGCGAAGTTTAGCCGCCCGGCTCGTCGGGCTGTTATTCTTCGCTGCGGCGTTCTCGGGTAAATGTCACCTGAATGTCACACGTGTGACGTCGCGCGATTTCTTAATAAGACATTTCAGAAGAAAGAGTTATATGATCCACCAGGGGTTAATAACACCCAAAATCTCGCCGCGCGCATCCTTTTGTGACATTTGATGACATTCGCCCTTCTACAACCCGCCCAGAAGATCGACTTCGTATCCACCTGTTCGGCGTCGATCGGTCAGCGGGCCTTCGGTCAGGCCATGGACGAACTGGCGGACCAGGGGGTCGGTCGAGTTGCGCATTTCATCCGGAGTTCCGGAGATAATGAAGTGGCCGCGGTCGAGCAGGACCATGCGGTCGGCGATGCGGAAAGCGCTGTCCATTTCGTGGGTGACGACGACGCTGGTGACGCCGAGCTTGCGATTGAGGTCGATGATGAGCTGATCGATCTCGGCTGAGGTGACCGGATCGAGGCCGGCCGAGGGCTCATCGTAAAACAGCAGCTTGGGATCGAGTGCCACGGCCCGCGCCAGGCCGGCACGCTTTTTCATGCCGCCCGAAAGCTGGGCGGGCATTTTCTCGGCATGCTCGCGCAGGCCGACCTGCTCGAGCTTGATCTTCACGATGATCTCGATTGTTTCCTCGGGAAGATCGGTGTGTTCGCGAAGCGGCAGGGCGACGTTTTCGAAGACGGTCATCGAGTTATAGAGCGCGCCGCTTTGAAACAGCACGCCAAGCGATTTGCGGTAGTCGTCCAGCTCATTGTCGGACAATTGGCAAAGGC
>JANWHF010000217.1 GCA_025450555.1 Tepidisphaeraceae bacterium
AGTTCACGAAGGATTCAATATCGGGATGATCCAGGTCCAGGCAGACCATCTTGGCGGCGCGGCGGGTGGTGCCGCCCGATTTGATCGCGCCGGCGGCGCGATCGCCGATCTTCAGGAAGCTCATCAGGCCCGACGATTTTCCGCCGCCCGAGAGCGGCTCATTTTCGCCGCGAAGCCTGGAGAAATTGGAGCCGGTGCCGGAGCCATATTTGAAG
Source organism: Tepidisphaeraceae bacterium (assembly GCA_025450555.1). Classification (GTDB taxonomy): domain Bacteria; phylum Planctomycetota; class Phycisphaerae; order Tepidisphaerales; family Tepidisphaeraceae; genus JANWHF01. The sequence goes on from JANWHF010000217.1 coordinate 216, forward strand.
AGGCGCGCCTCGCGCGTCCAGAGGTCCATGATGCCGCCGGCGTTCACCAGATCATCGCTGACGCTCTGGATGAAGCAGTTGTGGACGATGACATCGTTGGAGAGGTATTGGCCCGACTCGGTCTGGATGTCATAGACCGGCTGCACGCCGACCGGTTTGATGCGAGTGATCGAAAGGTGCAGAAGCAGGGGATCCTTTTCCTCGGGATCCACGGACGCAGGCCAATCGCTTGGCGCTGTGCCGCCTTGGCCGGCGGCGGTGGCGCTGCTGGATTGGGTGGCGCGCTCGAGTTGACGGGCCGGGTCGCGAACGACCTGCACCAGTTTCATGGTGGTATCGAGCGAATCGACGCGCACCCATCGGCCCGAAAGGCCGCTGGAGCTGATGACGTAAACCAGATGATCGCCGGTGGCTTCGACGCAGTTGCCGTTTTCCAGCACCACGCGATAGACCATCTTCTTGCCGTTGGCTTTCACCGCCATCACGCGCGTGAGGCCCGCGCCGTGTTCGGTGCCATCGTATATTTCCAGCCCGATGAGCTGATCGGAGACGATTCGGCCAATTGGGATTTTCCCCTGAGGCGTGCAAACCGGGGCGTGGAACGGCTGGCAGGCGTGCGGCTGCGGATGCGAATAGGCATCGCGGCTCTTGAGAAGCTCGCCGCTCTTGGGATCGCAATAGTAATGGCCCTGGGCCGGACCGGTGATGCCGTAGGCGAAGTTCAAGCCGGTGTTGAACCACTGCGGTGAATTGGGCGCGCACATCTGATGAAGCATCATGTACGCGATCTCATCGTAGAACGCCTGGGCGTCATCCGATGAATCGAAGTAGTTGTGCTTCTCGGCCCAGTAACGCCAGCAGCCGGCCAGGCGATGAATCACCTGCTTGGCGCTGCGCTCGGGGCCGGTGACGACATTGCCCTGGCTGTCGCGAAGAACCTCGCCCGCTTCGTCGGTCTGCGGGACACCGGCCTTGCGGAAATACTTGCTGACCATGATGTCGGTCGCAAGCTGCGACCACTGCGACGGGATCTCGGCATCGTTCATCTCGAACACGACGCTGCCGTCGGGATTCGAAATGCGACTGGTGCGCTTCTCGTATTGGACGGAAGCGAAAACATCTTCTGCCGGTTTCGTGAATCGTCGCGTGATCTTCATGATTTGAGGTTCCTTCCCAATTGAATGCCGTGAAAAGCTTTTGTTCTACATGGTTTACTGTGCGCCAGCCGGTTTCGGCGGCGCTTCAAGAATGATTCGGTACTGGTGATCGGCCATCAGCGGGCCTGGGGCGAGCATGTCATCGCCGACGTAAACGCCGCGCGGCGTGACGCGGACAATCGCCTGGCTCGCCACGGGTCCAGAGGCAACCTGGCCGCCTTCGGTGACATCCATTACGCGGATCCGGCCGGCGGTCTGCATCTGATAAACCAGCGGCAGACTGCCTTGCATGACCGGCGTCGGCTGATCGTGCTGCACAATATCAGCATGCGGCGACCGCCAGACCGAAGGGTCGATCTTCTCCGGTTGCTCGGCAGGTTTTGAAGCCTGGCAGCCCACCAGCAGGAAGGCCGGAGCGAAGGCGAAGATGGTTGATGCCGCAGTCATGACTGAACGTTCTATCCGCTTGATCGTGCGCAGTCCATTAAAAGTAAAGTGTTTGTTAGGTTATCAACACAACAACGTGAGCGCGCCCACCTGAGCGTCCCATGCTTGACTTTGCGATCGGGCCGCGGCCGCTACGACAATTCCGCGGCGCGCGCGATTAAGTTGAAGCGACTACAGCGAAAAGTCATTGGCTTGAGCGAATGAGACATGGGGTCCTCCTTGCGACACTAACGCTTGACGTGAAAGGCTAATCAACCTTCGGCAGGGTAAGGCCGACCTGGTCCTGATACTTGCCGCGCTTGTCGGCATAACTGACGGCACAGACGCGGTCGGCCTTGAGGAATACGAGCTGCGCGATGCCTTCGTTGGCGTAGATCTTGGCTGGAAGCGGGGTTGTGTTGCTCACTTCCAGCGTGACCTTCCCACGCCACTCCGGTTCGATGGGTGTCACATTCACGATAATCCCACATCGCGCGTACGTGCTCTTGCCCACGCAGATGGCCAGCGCATCGCGCGGCATCTCGATGGTTTCCACGGTCTCGCACAGCGCAAAGCTGTTGGGCGGAATCAGCACGTGATCTTTTCCGGTGTCGAGCGTGTCGATGGTGACGAACGAGCGCTCGCTGAAGCGCTTGGGATCGACGATCTCACAATTAACGTTCGTGAAAATCTTGAAGACGCTGCCGACGCGAAGATCGTAGCCGTAGCTGGAGACGCCGTAGCTGATCTTGCCCTGGCGCTTGGTGTTGTCTTCGAAGGGTTCGATCCCGATCAGCTCGCGAATTTGAGAATCGCAAAGTACGCCCATGCGGCACCCGTACGGTCAAAGGTCATTCCGGTAGTCCATTCCACGCGTCTTTCGACGCCTGGAACACATCAAGGCAAACGAACCGCGCCGCAGCGCGACGGTTGCCCGATCAATCATATGCAAGGATCGCCATCTTCCTGACGACGAAAGGGCAATCGGTGGCGCGACCTCCGGGCCACCGAAATCTGGGCTTTTTCGACCAGCCTGCAGCACTTGCCCATGCCACAGACTTCAGTTGCTCGACCGCCCGCGGAAGCCCATTCTTCCATCGGCCGAACTTGAGCATTGTAACCACAATATCTAGTGCATGGCAAGAGGATAAATACTACCAGTCGTTGATCCTCGCTATGCCGCGCGCCCCAACATATTGAGCCGCGATGAGTTAAGGATAACCCCATTTTTTCAATTGAATGCGTGAGAAATTTCTGCGAGCCAAGTTTTCCACCGCGCCCGCGCCAGGGATGGTGGAAAACCTTCCTGCGCAGCAAATCGGCGCGGCAAATATTGCCGCGCCGATCTCCGTGATTCACGCTTTTCTGTGGAGCTACCTCGAGGCAGTGTGCTCTCCGCCGCCTTCAGGCACGAAAACAAACGTCCCTTTCTTATTGCCGACGACGATGCTGGGGACTTTTTGGCCATCGATGCGCTTGGCGACGACTTGGGTGCCGACGCCGGAGTCGTTGTCGATCTGGTGGGCGATCCATTTCACCTGGCCATTGTCGCGCTGAAGCTCGAACCAATAGAGCACCGCCGGCGCGAGTGGCTCAACGTCGCCATGTGATCCGTGGGCGAAGTAGCGCTTGCCGGTGATGATGTCAGGCAATCCATCGCCATTGACGTCGATGAAATCGACCGCATGGAGTTCGGAAAAAACCACGCCTTGTGGATTATCCGCAGGCTTCGATCCCATGATCACGTGCTTTTCAAATGAGCCATCGGCTTTCTGCTCAAACCAGGCCAACCCGTAACCATGGGCCTGAAGGGCGGTGACGATGTCGGGCTTGCCGTCTCCATTCACGTCGTATGCGTAGATCTGCGATCCACCGTCGCCCAGGCCTTTATCGAAAAAGTGCTCGGGATGGAATTTCCATTCCGGGTCGCCTTCGAGGCTGGCGGGTTGCTCGTACCAGCCCGACGAAAGGATCAGATCATTCTTCCCATCGCCATTGACGTCGCCAAAGCCAAGGCCGTGCGTGAAGCGCTGATAGCCTTTGTTGGGGCCGACCGGATGAAATTTCCACGGCTTGGCCGGGTCGCTCCAGTCCGGCTCCGCATAACCGGCCCGGCCGCCGGTCAGGCAAATCAGGACGGGCTTCCCCGTGCCCAGCAGGTCGCCAAACGTCGGAGATTCATCATCGGTCACGTCGAAAATCTTGTGACGGACCCAATGGCCATCGGCCGAAGTGGCCTTGCCGCGCGGGTTCTCGTACCAGCTCGTGTCTTCGCCGGGGAATCCGATGATCAGGATGTCGTCCCAGCCGTCATTCTTGAAGCTGTAGGAGAAGGCGAAGAAGTTTCGTGAATAATCATTGTCGGTCTTGTAGGTCTTGACCGGCATGTATTCGTGTCGGCGCGTAAAGTCAGGCCCTTCGTACCAATAGGGGCCTGATACCACGTCCATTTTTCCATCATGATTGAAGTCGCCGAAGTTGGCGCCTTCGCACATGAAGTCATGCGAAAGCGTGATCTTTTTCCAGTGAATCTGGTCGGCCGGAATGCCCGCCGCGCTCACCGTTTCCGGCCAGAGCGCTGCCGCACCGAAAACTACCCCCACCAGAATGATGCCCAGAGGATTGAAGCGCATGGTAGTCATAAGGAATAGATGGTCACTCAAGTGTTTATGCAGGTCAAGAAAAAAGAGCGTGTGGCAATCGCCAGCCGAGAGCCCGCTCCGATCTCATTACCCGAAACGTCGGCAGTCTGTTGAACTGTCACGAGTGACCCGTTGATCCATCTGGGATCTCAAATCTCAAATTTGAAATCTCAAATGTCGGACCTGAGAGGGAAATCACTTCCGCCGTGGCAGTGGCGCCAAATCGGGCGAAACGAAAGTCGTCTTCGCCAGGGGATTCATCCTGCACTTTGGTGAATAAAACAGCCGAAGCGCGTGGCGCGTCATCAACTGCGGATGTGCGTCGCAAAAGGCCTGCGAATCGGTAACGGGAACCAGTTTGCCATAGGCCTGCATCGTCGCCGCGATCAGATGGGCAAAGGCGTGCGTGGTGGTTCCGTTGTAGCCGCTCGTGGCGTTTTCACGCACGTTGTGCCGCGCATTGAACGCTTTGATTCCGGCGCGAATTCGATCGAGTGCCTGATCGAAGTCGTATCGCTGCAGATAAATGAAGGCCACCCGCACGTGGGCCTGGTGCGTCCAAAGCTCGAAGGGCAAGGCGA
>JANWHF010000218.1 GCA_025450555.1 Tepidisphaeraceae bacterium
AGCAGCATGGGAAAATCGCGGCGGGGATGGACAGAGCCGTAGTAGGAGCCTTTGACGGTGATTTCCTTGCGGGTCAGGATCGCGCCGGGGAGATTGGTGGGCGTGCCCATGGGAGAGAGACCGGCCAGGACGAGCGTGCCGCCCGGTCGAACGGCATCGAGCGCCGCTTCCTGAAGCGAGGCGAGGCCGACGGCTTCGAAGACATGATCGGCGCCGCGTTCGTCCGTTGCGCTGCGGATATTTTGGATCGTGTGCTCGTCCGAAAGAATGGAATGCGTCGCGCCGAGCCTGCGGGCGATTTCCATTTTCGCGGGCGTTCGATCGACGGCGATGATTGTCTTCGCGCCGCTGAGCCGTGCGCCTTGAATAATCGATAGACCGACGCCGCCAGCGCCATAGACGACGACGCTGTCGCCCGGCCTCACGGGCGAGGTGTATATGGCCGCGCCGACGCCGGTTGCGACGGCACAGCCGACCAGCGCCGCGACGCCCATCGGCACCGCTTTCGACGCCTTCACGCAGCTTTCCTGCGGGACGACCGCATGCGTCGCGAAGCTGGCCAGTCCGCAGTAATGGTAAACCGGCTTTCCGCGCAGGCTCAGGCGCGTGGTGCCATCGAGCATGACGCCGGCCCAGATCGGCGCGGTGTAGGTTTCGCATAGATTGGGTTTGCCACGAAGGCAATAGAAGCATCTTCCGCAGTCCGGCGTCCAGCTCAGGATGACATGATCGCCGACGCTGATCTCCTTCACGCCAGCGCCGACTGCTTCGACCATCCCCGCGCCTTCATGCCCCGCCACGACCGGCATCGGGTGCTTGGTGGCTCCGGAGACCAGATGATAATCGCTGTGGCACACCCCCGCCGCCGCGATCTTGACCAGCACCTCGCCCGGCCCCGGCTCGCGCAAATCCAGATCGAGAATCTCGAACGGCCGATGCGGTGCAAACAGGACAGCGGCTTTGACTTTCATAAAGCTCATGAATGACTGGCGGAGATTTCAACTTGTCCAGTGGCGCGAATATCGTCCGAGGCGCTGCCGACCATAATGTCGAATTTCCCCGGCTCGACGCGGAAGCGATGCTGATCCACATCATAAAATGCGAACTGACTCGCGGGGATTTCGAAGGTGACCGATTGCGAAGCACCTGGCTCAAGTGAAACGCGCTTGAAGCCGCGAAGCTGGCGGCTGGGTCGCTTCACGCTGCTGACCTGCTGATGGATGTAGAGCTGAACGACTTCGGCGCCGGCGCGAGGGCCGGTGTTTTTGACGGTGACGGTTGCGGAGACGGTGTCTTTGTCGGTCAGTGACGCATGAGCGAGCGTCAGCGGGCCATATTCGAACGTCGTATAGCTGAGGCCATGCCCGAAGGCGAAAAGTGGCGTGCCATTCAGATACATGTAGGTGAAGCCCTTGGTGACATCATATTCATCCTGCGGCGGGACCTGATCAGCCGACGCGTAGACCGTCAGCGGCATTTTGCCGGAGGGATTGACGTTGCCGAAGATCACGTCGGCCAGGGCATTGCCGCCTTCCTCACCATCCCACCAGGCTTCGATCAGGGCCGGCACGTGCTGGGCCACATCGGGAATCGCCAGTGGCCCGGCATTCAATTCGACTACGATCGTTTTTGGATTGGCCGCCAGAACCGCGTCGATCAATTCCTTCTGATTCCCCGGTAATCCCAGGCTCGTGCGGTCGCGCCCTTCGGCTTCCACGTCCAGCGTGGTGCCGACACAGACGATCGCGACATCCGCCTGCTTCGCGATCTCGACGGCCTTTTGCAATTCCGCTTGCCGATCGAATCGATCGGGGCCCCGCCGCGGCGGAACGATCTCCGCGCCAGCCGCATAGAGAATCTTCGTCCCTTGCGCAGCGCGATTCTCGATGCCTTTCATCGGCGTGACCGGATCTTTCGCCCTGCCGCTGTATCCGCCCGCGGTGAAGAGATTCGCATGCGGGCCGATCATGGCGATGGTTTTGATTTTCGATTTCTCGAGCGGAAGCAGATTGCCTTCGTTCTTCAGCAGCACAATCGCTTCCTGCGCCGCCTTGAGCGACATCGCCCGATGCTCCGCGCTTGCGATCACCTCCGGTGAAATCTTGCTGAAGGGCACGCTATCGGGCGGATCGAATTCGCCCAGCCGAAACCGATCGCGCATCACGCGATAGACCGCTTCATCGAGTCGCGCTTCGGAAAGTAGCCCGTCATGCACAGCTTTTGGGATCTCCGTGCGAAATTCGCGATCGGAAAAATCGCAGCCGGCGTTGATCGACTTGGCGACGGCTTCCTCGACGCTCATGCGTCCCTGCTCGTGGCCTTGCACCATCGTGTTCACGCCGCCCAGGTCGGAGACGACAAACCCATCGAAGCCCCACTGCCGCCGAAGAATGTCGGTCAGCAGAAGCGAATTCATATTGTTTGGGGTACCATTGATCGCGTTGTAGGAGGCCATCACCGATTGCGCATGCCCCTCGACGATGCAATCGCGAAAGTGCGGCAGCCAGTATTCATAAAGCATCCGCTCCGGCACGGTCGCCGACAGCTTCTGGCGATCTTTCTCGACGTTGTTCACGGCAAAGTGCTTGAGCGTCGAAACCAGCTTGAGATATTTGGGATCATCTCCTTGAAGTCCAGTGACAAAGGCCACGCCCATCCGCCCGGTCAAAAACGGATCTTCGCCATAGCATTCGTTGATCCGCCCCCAGTATGGATTTCGCGCGACATTGATCACCGGCGCGCGATAGATCAGGCCCTTGTGCTGCGCGCGGATGTCCGGCTGCTGATGCCAGAGGTTGTAAATCGCCCGTGCCTCATCGGAAATCTGATCGGCCGCCTGATGCACCAGCGGCGTGTCCCACGTGGCGGCCAGCGCGATGGAATCGGGGTACATCGTCGTGGGCCGATCCCACACGACGCCGTGCAGGCATTGGTTCCACTTGTCGCTCAAGATGTGAAATCGCTTGACTTCCGGCCCTTCGTGGTCGAGCAGCATCGCCTTCTCTTCGAGAGTCAGCCGCGAAATCAGATCATGCACGCGAGCATCGACCGGCTGGTTTGGATCGAGATAAAGAGGCTTAGGTTGATCCTGGGCCAGTGCGGCGCCGGTGATAGCAGCGATGAGGACGATCCCGCCGGCAAGTTGCGAAAGTCGCATGAGATCTCGATTTTTAAAAGGGCCTGGATGAACGGCGCAGTCGGCATCAAACCGTGCGATGCCAGTCCGGCGGAAGAATGAGAACGGGAACCTTCGTCTGGCGGATCAGTTCCACCGGCACATTTCCCGCCAGCAGGCGCGCGAAGACATTTTTCCCGGTCAGCCCGAGCACGATGAGTGTCGCTTCGCGCTCGATGGCAGTATTCATGATGGCGCGGGCAATGTCGTCGCTGAACATCAGCAGATCCTGTACTGCCAAGCCGCGCGATTGCAGGCCTTCGCGAAGAAAACGGATGGCGGCTTCGCCTTCCTGCTGCTCCTGCTCGCGCATCGGGCCGCCGCTGGGACGCGACACGTGCAACACCAGCGTCTCGGCCGACAGACGCCGCGCCAGGTCGCACACCGTCTCCACGTTTTTCTGAGCCGCATACAAGCTGCTCACCGCCACCAGAATCCTGCTCATACGATTTTCTTGTTCCTTCCTCCAGTTACATCCTCGGCAGCGGCGAATGTTTCCCGATCCCGGCTTCCTTCATCAATTCGCGCAGCTTGCGCAGCGCCTTTCCACGATGGCTGATGCGGTGCTTCTGGTCCGGATCCAGTTCCGCGGTCGTCTTACCCAGATTCTCGACCAGAAACAGCGGATCATACCCGAAGCCGTTGCTCCCGCGCGGAGCATGCAGAATCCGCCCTTCCATGGAGTCCCTTGCACTCAGCACGATCCGGCCGGTTTTATCCGACAGAGCGAGCACGCAGACAAATCGCGCGGTGCGCTTCACATCCGGAACGGCGCGCAATTGTTCGAGCAGCGTCGCGTTGTTGGCGGCATCTCCGCTGCCGGTGTGGTTCCTTTCCGCCCAGCGCGCGCTATAGACGCCTGGGCTGCCATCGAGCGCATCGACTTCAAGTCCGCTATCGTCCGCGAGCGCCCACATCCTGGCCTGCGTGGCATATCCCGCTGCTTTGAGTCTCGCGTTTTCCTGAAAGGTGGTGCCGGTTTCTTCGACGGGAATCAGTTGACGGAAATTGGAAAGATCGCGCCAGGAAATGCCATCGGAGCCGAGCATCTCGCGAAATTCCTTCGCTTTCCCGGCGTTGCCGGTCGCAATCAGAATGTCCACGTTAGAGCTCCTGACAAAACACCTCGCGGGCAACGCTTGCGTCTGGAGCCGATGGCTCTGCGTCGCTCCTCCTCGCCGTATTTCCCTTCCAATACGCCTCGTCGTCGCTCCTTGCCCATCGCCTCCATCCGCTTCGCCTTGCCGCGCGATCTGTTTTGTCAGAAGCTCTCGCTCCTACTGGTCTCCGATCGAGCGCAATTTTCCCAGGCCAGACTGCGTCGGTTGCTGGGCGGCGGGTTGCTGGTTGAGAATGGCATCGGCTGCCGCATCCGGGGCGTTGGTCGGGCCGGCCGGCGTGTCCTTCTGCTCCAGCGCCTCGATGCCGCCGCGGTGCGGCACCTGCACCAGGAAGGATGGATCGTAAATCGTCACGCCGCCGCCCGAGCGCGCGTGATTCACGCCATTGATCGCATGCGTCGGAAACTTCTTGATCATCTCCGCCAGCGAAGGATCTTCGATTTCCAGCTTCGGCGCTTCCACCTTCACGCGCTGGCCATTTCGATACACCTCCGGCGACATGTCCGGCGGAAGTTGATCGGAGAAGACCATGATCGGCTGCGTCGGATCGACCGTGTGAGCATCATCGCGCGAATCCTGCTGTTTCACCGCCGACTTGGGCCACGCGCCGACGCACACGGAGCTGATGGTGTCCCCATGATAGAAAAATGCCTGAACCCCCTGGGCCCGCAGCGCGGATACCGCATCGACCGCATATTGCTTGCGCTCCGGGCTTCCCTGATATGCGGCAATTTGCAGCGACCAGAATGCATTTGCCGGCGCATTGGCCAGGTTCCATTCTTTCGGCGCCTTGGGATCCGGCGCATCGACCGCCACGAAGATGGCATTGGGAAACCGCCGATTGCCCAGTTGATCGCGCTGGTTCTCGATCATCCGGCGATCTTCCTGGGCGCGCTTGGTTTCATTGGGATGATTGAGGGCATCGTCGATCGTGCTGTAGTAGCCGTAGTAAACGGTGCTCTGATCGTCGCCATGAAGCGCGTGCCAGCCGTCGCGCTTGGTGAGGATTTTCAATTGGCGAATCGCTTCCATCGCCGTCTGAACATGCCCCGGCCCACGATAGACTTCGCAGAAAAGCGTGTATTGAGCGTCCCGCGGCGGAACATTTTCCTTCACCGCCGGCGCGCTCGATGAAGCAGTGTTCTTCGCGACCGGCGTCTGACTATGCTCTTGCGCCGGCGCGGTAATCCCAGCCGACGGATTGTCCCCCGGCGGCGGGTTGTTACCCGTGCAGGAGCCGGTCACAAGAGCCGCGACGGCCATTAACAACATGCCTGGCAGTTTCATAGATGCCTCCGCTCGATGAGCCGGCATTTTAGCAATTGGAGGCGGGAATGTCGCTGGCCCACACGAGCCAACATAATCGAAAAGAGCCGCGCACGAAGAAGCGTATTTGCGCGAGATTGCGCCAATCCGCGGATGATCGAAAAGAGCCGCGCACGAAGAAGCGTATTTGCGCGAGATTGCGCCAATCCGCGGATGATCGAAAAGAGCCGCGCAC
>JANWHF010000219.1 GCA_025450555.1 Tepidisphaeraceae bacterium
TGCCAGCGATTGACGCTCGCCAAATCGCTTGAAACTTTTGCCCGCCCCGTGCGTCCAACCCCAGCAACATCTCAATACAGGAGCGCGCATGAAAGCTGCTATCCGAAATCTGATTGCGCCGGCAATGCTTGCGGCACTGGGTTGTGCCGGTTTGAGCCTGGGCGACGAGCCGGCCCGGCAAATTGAGACCCAGCAGGGACGCATTGTGCATCCAATGCGCACGGAGCTTGCGCCGCCGCCTGCGTCACAATACATCCAATCGGCCGCTCCATCGCATGGCCACTACCGCACGCTATTGCGGAAATTCGATGTCCCTGCCGACCAATCCTCCTACGGCGAATTCTATGATTACGGCTTCTGGGCCGGCAAGGACTATGCGGAGCAGCATGATCTGCCTGCCGGGTATTGGGTGTACGTCGCGCCGACCTGGTACATCTTTAAGGAGCCGGCGACGAGTGGTGTGCCTTTGCGCGGCCCCCGCGCGTGGGGTCCGGAACAGGCGACGGGCAAGCCGGATACCTGGCCCAGTTCCGGCGATATTCAAAGCGCATGGGCATCAAAAACGCCCGACGGCCAAACTGAATGGCTCGAATTGGGATATGGCCAGCCAGTCCGACCCACAGCGGTGATCGTGTATGAAACCTTCAACCCCGGTGCGGTAAATCGAATCACTGCCGTGGATAAGGACGGCAAGGAAGCCGAACTCTGGACCGGAACCGACCCCACGCCTGTCGGCAAAGACAAAGGTATTTCCGTCATTCCCATTCACCCCGAATCCGAAATTCAGCGCATTAAAATCTACTTCGATTCCCCGAAAGTCCCCGGCTGGAATGAGATCGATGCCGTCGGCCTTCTGGATGAAAATTCCGAAACGCATTGGGCGACCGACGCCGCCGCCAGCAGTACCTACGCCGATCAGGTTGCACAACCCGCCACGAAGCAGATCAAGCTTTACGATCTTGATGTCTTACCGACCTTGAGGGCGCGCTAGGCGGCTTATACGCACCGCAGGGCAATGAGCGTCTGATCATCAACGGGTGGAGCGCCTTCGCAAAAGGCGCCCACCTGTTCGCGAATGCGCATCAGGCAATCCTGCGGGTTGGTGCTGCCACAGCTTTGCAGAAGCTCATCGAGCCGCTCAACGCCAAAAAGCTTCCGCCCCTCGGCCGGTCGAATGGCCGGCGAGGCTTCGGTGATGCCATCGGTGTAAAGCAAAAGCAGATCGCCGGAATCCATTCTGGCCGTCCCTTCCGTGTAGGCTTGCTGCTCGAAGATTCCCAAGGGAAGTCCGCCTCGGCAATCGATGGATCGAATGTGTCCCTCGCGTAGCAAACGAGGGGGATTGTGCCCCGCATTTGAGTATGTCAGTACGCGCCTCTTCGGATCGAGCACGCCATAAAAAGCGGTGACGAACGTTCCCGCGCGGGTATAAGCGCGAGTCAGCCGGTCGTTGAGATATTCGAGCAAGGCTGAAGGCGGCGTGTGCGTCCCCGGTTGCGCATGAGCGATGGCATGCGTAATGGCCATCAGCACGGCCGCTGGAGTTCCATGCCCCGATACGTCGGCGATGAAGATGCCCCATCCGCCATCGGAAAGCGGGAAGAAGTCGTAGTAATCGCCGCCCGCCCGCGCGCTGGTCTGGTAAAAGGCCGCTACGTCAAATCCATCGATCGCGGGGAGCGCCGAAGGCAGCAACGATCGCTGAATGTCTCCGACCACCTGCAGCTCACGATCCAGTGCCGCCAGCGCCCCGGCAAGCTGATTCCGCAAGACCAAATTGTGTGTCCCGCGGCCAAACAATCCCGATTGCCAATGCAGCATCGGAATCATCGCTGGATCGGGTTCGACATCCTTGCCCAATAGCATCACCGTGACATTCAGCCCCTCGCCGCGATCATATTGCGGCAGCGCAACGAGCCTCTGACAGCCGGCAAGGTATTGATACCCCGGGTCATCCTCTTTCAATCGCGAGGGCAAATCGTTGATGATCACCGGCCGATTCGCAAAGGCGAGTTCGCCCAGCAGCCCGCCTGACAACTTTGGCAGCCGATCGCGCTGCGTCCAGGGATTCAAATATTCAGCAAAGCGCGACGATCGCGTGATCAGAAAAAAAGGCGGCTCCACATCCCGCCGCGACAGCGAAACATATTCGTTCACCGGCATCAGCTCGCCGATGCCACTCCAGTAGGCGTTGATGAACTCCTCCGGGTCGGTGATGCCGGATATCGCCTTCATCGTGCGATCGACGATTTCCAGCTCCTGCTGCCAGGGTAGTCGCTTGAGCATGACGCAATGGTAGCCGCGCGAAGCGCGCGTCGCGCCAGTTTCATATTTTGCTATCAAAGAGTACGTTTTAAAGAGCCGCGCACGAAGTAAGCGGTCCGGGCTGGAATGAAAGAAACGGTTTCGGGAGATAGCGCGTCCACCGCTTACTGCGTGCGCGGCTCTTTATCTGTCGTGAGAGCCGGGAAGCCGCGATTCTCCCAGGTTCACGGCGGAGGACCGCCGCCCGCGCCGCCCTCCATAGGCGATCGCTCATGCTGACAGCGATCATGCTCCGACCATCGCCTCGGCGCCGGTTGGCGGTTCCACCTCGGCTTCGGTTTCCACGACTGGCGCGCGTGGATTGGGATGAACGATCAGCAGCGAGCATTGTGCCATCTCGGCGAGGAATGCATGCCCACCTGAAAGCGGCCCACGTGATGAATCCCATTCATCAGAAAGACCGAGAACCATCAAGTCGTGGCCGGCGCTTTCCTCGGCAATCACTTTCAGCGCATCGGCAACATCGATCGTTCGAACATCTGCCGCTCCGGGAAAATCCTTTTCCGCTGTCGTCTGGTCTTTCTGCTCTGCGTTATCCTTTTTGATTCTGAGGATCGTGACCGATACATCATGCAGTGAACCCAGGTGCTTTACCGCGTTCAGTGCCTCGCGATCCTGCGGCTCATCCAGATATGGCACGAGAATTCGCTTCACCGGCCCCAGTCCCTTGTCGCAGAAGATCGCGACATTCGCCGGCGCTCGCTGAAGCACCTGCCCCACCACGCCACCCAATACGTTGCTTGAAAAGATCGGCTTGTGCCAGCCCATCACGATCCACCTTGCCAGGTAACGCTCGGCGGCGTCTGCAATGTCGCGGCCAATATTTGGGCTGACGAAGCTGATGGCGCTGAAAGGGACCCGCTGCTTCTTTGCCGTGTCGATTGCAACATCGAGCACTTCATCGGGCATGATCGTCGCCGTGCGAGCGCGCCGTTCCACTTCAAAAGGCCGCTCCAGATGCAGTGCGTAGAGCCGACCGGGGCTGTCACCCATGAGCATTCGGCTGATGCGCACCAGCGATGCCGCGGTGTTCTTTAGACTCACCGGCACCACGACATGAATACCCGGAACTTTGGCCGCTTCCTCGCGCGCCGCTTCGTCCATCTCGCGCTTCTGCCGCGCTGGCGAATACAGCAGCCGCATAAAGGGCGTAGTCATGAAAGTCGTGGCCAGCGCCATGACAACCATCATGGCAAACAGCGATGGAGAGAGAACGCCAAAGGTCAGCCCGATGTTGAGGATGATCAGCTCCATCAGGCCGCGCGTGTTCATCAGCACGCCCAGCAGTCCGCTTTGGCGCCAGTTGATTCCGTAGAAGCGCGCCGCGAGCGTGACGCCGCCGAATTTCCCGACGACGGCTGTCGCGACAATGACGGCGCAAATAATCCAGAGCTGCGCCGATCCGAGCAGGCCAAGCTCCGTGCGCAATCCCGTATGCGCAAAAAACAGCGGCAGCAGGAACAGCACCGTGAAATCTTCCACCTTTTCCGTCAAATGCTTGATGAACAGCCCTTCCTTGGGCATCACGGCTCCGAACATGAAGGCGCCAAAGATCTGGTGGATTCCAATGGCATCCGTGGCCAGGGAGCTTCCGATCAGGATCAGAAAGATGATCGCCATCACCCCCTGCGTGAGATAACCCAGCGTGTCGAAGATGGCCTGAAGGCGTCCCAGGAATTTGCGGACAATGAACACCATCACCAGCAGATAAGCGGCTGAGAGACCAACAGTCATCATCGCCGTGCGAAAAGCCGAGCCATGATGCGCTTCATTGCCAAACCCTTTGAACTGTGCGATGGCCAGCACAAAAGCCAGAATGCACCAGCCCATGATGTCATCCATCGCGGCGCACGTCAGCGCGAGGACTCCGGTGCGCGTTTTGTGAAGATTCCGTTCAGTGAGAATGCGCGCCAGCACCGGAAAGGCGGTGATGCTCATTGCCGCGCCCATGAACAGGCACAAAACCAATGGGCTGGCGACATCGCCGGTGACTTGGTGCTGCGTGTGAAGCAAAGCGATCGCCAGCGCGCCGCCCAAAAGGAACGGGATGACAATGCCGACGGTGCCGGTGACGAGTGCCGCTTTGCCCTGTCCGCGCAGCAGCTTGGGATCCAGTTCGAGCCCGACCAGGAACATGAAAAGCATCACCCCCATCTGGCTCAGCACATCCAGGTTTCCCAGCGATGAACGCGGAAACAGCGCGTTCATCCAGGCGCCGTGATGGAACAACCCAAGCAGCGAAGGTCCCAGCAGGATGCCCGCGATCATCTCCCCCACCACCTGCGGCTGATTGATCTGGCGCATCAACATGCCCAGCAGCCGCGACAGCGCAAGGATCACGCCGATCTGAATCAGCATTATCTGGATCATGTTCATGAAGTTGTCCCAACTGGCCCGTTCGAACGCGGAATCGTCACAACGTTTCCCGCAAGTTTCTGATGGTGGAGGTTTAAGTCTAATCGTGCGGGTTACGCAAATGGGACGGGCAAATTGGCCGCATCACATATTTAAATGTGCCAAACATTTTTGATTGGATCCGAAGGCGGCTCAGCAATTGCCGCAAAAGTTTTGCCGTTAACGCATCGAGGCCGTCGCCATTAAGGTGCTGGCTGAAAGACGTGAGCGTTTGACAGCTACGTGGAGGAACTATGCCTCGGAAATCATCGAACTCTGAAAAAACATCGACCCCGAAGAAAAAAGCCTCAGCGCGCCAAAATGCGACCGCGCGAATTGCCGAGCAGCGCGGCACGCGCGGGAAAACCCGCGTGCCGCTTGGCAACAAGACCAGTAGTCAAAGCCGCTTCCTCGGTGAAACGCCCCTCACCGGCGAAGACCGTCCCGCGCGAAAGCCGGGTGAAAAAGCATGGGGCCAATCGCGTTCGGGAAGAGCCACCGCCTCCGGCAAAGGCCGACTCCGCAATGGGCCCACCCGCAAAACCGACCAGGCCACTGGCGGCACGCGCCGCTATGGATCTCCCGGATCAGCAACGCGAAAAGCGCCGCGATAAAGTTTCGTGCCACATTTGGAGGGCGGCAGTCCCTGCCGACGTGAATTCTCGAGTACCGCAGGTACTGGGGCGGAGTATCTTTGGTTTGCCGTGAAGATCGTCGGGCAGCATCGACGCGCAAAAACCGCAGATGATCGAAAAGAGCCGCGCACGCACAACGCGGCTTGGCGCGGCGGGGCGGGGGGGGCACCCGGGGCCCCATACCCCTCAAACTCGCGCGGGCGGATTGGATCAGCTGCCGGGTGTTTCGGGCGCTGGCGCCCCACGTCCCTCACGGCCACCCCAAA
>JANWHF010000220.1 GCA_025450555.1 Tepidisphaeraceae bacterium
AAAGCCTCCGCCCGATTCTACCTGACTTGCCAGCGGTGGCGGAATGCGCCTTTGACGGCGAAGAGCAAGCAGCATGGCCCGACGACCGGGCGATAAAAACGAGCGGTCGCGGGGTTCGTCTTGATCACCCTGCCGTGGCCCCGTTGTTCCGTCGCGCGTTACAAAAAATGTTACAGTGTTACAGTTCCGTGCCCGCAACAAGTGTAACATCGGCATCCAATTTCACCTCTAACTGATTCACAATTCACACTTTATAATTTTCGCCTTATTGATGAGCTCGGTGAGACAAGTGTAACATTTGTAACATGGACAAAACTCCATGCGATGCTGGCCCATTATTGCCAACTGCCTTCACGATTTGGCGAGCACGATGTGAGTCGCCCGCGCCGTTGGCGTGTGTTCGATCACCTTGAAACCCAACTTCGGCAGGTCAATGCCCGCCAGCAGATTTTCCCCGCGCCCCAGAACCACAGGCGAAACCGCCAGGTGAATCTCGTCGATGGCGTCGATTTCGAGACACTGGCGGACCGTCGCAACGCCGCCGCCGATCTTGACATCTTTCCCGCCCGCGATCCCGGAAAGGGTGCCAGCCACCCTTTTTATAATTTACTCTGCGACATCTACTTGTGGACGCACCGCACTTACCGTCCTAATTCCTCTATAGCCCCGGCTCTGCCGGTCACGGAGGCGACAATGGCAATGAGGTTCGCGGGTTCGACGGGCTTGGAGAGATGCACTGTATATCCGGCACGAAGAGCGCGAGCGCGGTCGTCGGCTCGGGCGAAGGCGGTCAGGGCGATGGCGGGAAGGTCGCCGCCGTGCTCGGCGCCGAGGGAACGGACCTGCGTGATGAACTCATATCCATCGACCATCGGCATGCCAATGTCGCTGACCAGCACGTCCGGCTTCTCCTGCTGTAAAAGCTGCAGACCGTCGATTGCGGAGCCGGCAGTGATCACAGTCGCATGCCGTCGCTCGAGCAGGCGTCGAAGCAGATCGCGCGCGTCCGGCTCATCGTCAACCACCAGTACCTTGAGGCCCGACAAGGATTCACGTCCCAAGTCCGGCGCCTTGGCGATCGTATCGGGCGGCCGAAGTCGGTGATCCGATGGGTGATCCAGCCGCGCAGCGGGAAGCATAATGGTAAACGTGCTTCCCTGATTCTCCCCGGCACTGGATGCCTCGACGGTGCCGCCATGCAATTCCACCAGGTTCTTCACGATTGCCAGCCCGAGGCCCAATCCACCCTGCGGCCGAGTCGTCGAGCCGTCGGCCTGGCGGAAACGCTCGAAGGCGTGGGGAAGGAACTCCGACTTAATGCCTTGCCCGGAGTCGGCCACGCTGATGGAAATCCGCGAATCGTGACGCCCGGCCCGAACCTCCACATGTCCGCCGGCGGGCGTAAATTTGATCGCGTTGGACAGGAGATTCCAGATTACCTGCTGGAGCCGATTGGCGTCGCCCGCAACAAAATTTTTTCCGATCACAACTCTCCGCAGCTCCACGCCCTTGGCCTTGGCAGCCGGCCCAACGGTTTCAATCGCGGCATCAATAAATGTCGCGATGTCGATGATCTCAAAATCCAAGCGGAGCTTTCCGGAAATAATCCGGCTCATGTCCAGCAGGTCCTCGATCAACTGCACCTGCACGCGCGTGTTCCGCTCGATAATCGACAGCCCCTCCTCGATCATCTGCGCATCGGGCCGCTGACGAATGAGCTGCGACCAGCCGAGGATGGCATTGAGGGGCGTGCGCAGCTCGTGGGACAGCGTTGCCAGGAATTCGTCCTTCATCCGGCTGGCCTGCTCCCCTTGGGCCTGCGCTGCGCGAGCGAGGGCTTCGGCGCGCTGCAGGGCTTGGAGCTGCTCGCGCATCTGGTATTGGCGGGCGCGGCCGCGCATCGCCGCCTGGACTGCGCTGAGCAACGTGCGCATCGCGACGGGCCGCTCGAGCAGCGTGACGTTGCGCAGCGACTGGAGGGCCGGTTCTCCCGCGGCAGAAAGCGCAGCACCCGGAAGCAGCAGCACGGTTGGAAGGTCGGACCATGACGGCTGTGCCTCGAGCGCGGCCAGCAGCTTCCCAATCGCCCGGTCAGTCAGCGCCCGCTCGGTCATGATCAGGGCCATGGCTCCGCGGTTCACTTCTGTTGTCAATTCATGCACGTCAGCGCAGACCAGGCAGGCAATCTCGTTGCGCGCCAAAAGGGACCGTGTAATTTCGGCATCCCGCGCGGTTGGAGGGAGGATCAGGACCCTCCTCTCGAGATCAGTCACATCGTCTCTCATCCGGGCTTACTTGCTGAATGCTTTGCCGATTGTGGCTCCAGTTCGACCGGGCTGCCGGTCAGGATTCCCCGAAACCGCCGCAGCGGCTCGCCCAGGTGAATGCCGGTGCCATCGAAATACATTTCTCGAATGGTCGCCTCGTGAAACCCGCTTCGCTTTTTGACCACTGAAACGGCTTTGCGAACTTCGCCGGCATATTCGAAATAGCGCAGAAGCACGACCGAGTCGGCAAGGTAGCTGGTATCGACGGGCGACTGCATTCCTGACCCCACCAGGCCATGCTGGGCCACGACCATCAAGGTGGTGACGCCCTGGCGGCCGAGATAGCCCAGAAGCTCATGAAGCTGGGCCGTCAGGAACTGCTCCTCGGGCATGGCGTTCAGATAGCCGTTGAGACTATCGATGACCACGACTTTCGCCTTATCGCGCTCAACCGCTTCGCGGGTCAGGTAGGTGAATTCTCCCGGCGAGAGTTCCGCGGGATCGATTTGGACGATATTGATTTGCCCGGCGCTTAAGCCTCGATTGAGTTTGATTCCCAGGGCTTCGGTTCTGGCCTCGAGCGTCGCAATGCTTTCATCGAAGGCAAAGATTGTCGCGTGATCACCGCGCGCGGCCGCGGCGACGGCGTATTGAACGGCCAGCGTGGACTTGCCCGACCCCGCCGGTCCTAGCAGTAGCGTGCTGGTTCCGCGGTCGGGCCCACCGCCCAGCAGCGCGTCCAGCGCGGTGATGCCGCTCTTGATTTGCGAACGTGTGAAAGGCTCGCTGTGCTCGGCTGCAATCAGCCTTGGGTAGACCTGAATGCCGCCGGTTTTGATCGTGAAGTCATGGTATCCGCCGCGAAACGAAGACCCCCGCAGCTTCTGAATGCGCAACCGCCGCCGTTCTGCGCCGTAGACGGGGGCAAGTTGCTGCAGCGTAATCACGCCGTGGGCGATGCTCTGGAGCTGAAGGTCATGGCCTTCTGAAGTTCCATCATCCAGAAGCAGAACCGTGCATCGTCGCCCGACAAAAAACTGCTTGAGCGCCAGAATCTGCCGACGATAACGCAATGAGTTCTGGGCGAGCAGCCGCATTTCCGACAGCGAGTCAAACACCACGCGAGACGGGTTAACCCGGTTGACGGCATCGAGCACTCGCCTGGTCGTCTCGCTCAACTCTACTTCCGAGGGGTGATACATGGTCGCCAGGGGCTGGTCGGCCGTCTCACCATTTTCCGAAATTAATTCGATGATCTCGATGCCTTCGATGGTCCAGCCATGCGAGGCAGCGCCGGCCGCAAGCTCCTCTTTGGTTTCGGAAAGCGTGATGTAAAGGCACTTTTCGTTATTCTTGTAGCCCTCCCGGAGAAACTGCAGCGCCAACGTGGTTTTGCCTGCGCCCGGGTCTCCTTCGAGAAGATAGAGCCGGTCGGAAATGAGCCCGCCGTGGAGGATGTCATCCAGCCCCGACACGCCCGTTGACGATCGGTTCCAGCCCGCTTGATGAATTGTTTCCACAATCCTCCCAAAGTTAGCGCCGCACAAATTCCCTGGCCGCCCGTTTCATAATAAGACCGACTGCGTCATCGCAAAAGTGTACAACTTTTGAATTTCCGCGTCCGCCCTCTATATGGCGAGAATGGTTTTACAGCCACGCCCCTCATGCCCGCGGCAGCGTCTGCTTGAGGGTCAGCACCGGCTCAAATAGATCGCCTTGTCCTGCGACACGCTCGAGCACCTGCGGCGCGGTGAAAACGAGCGACTGGATGTCTTTTCGCTTCATCGCCGCCCGTACTTCATCCCATGTGACTGGCGTCGAAACGGTCGGCTGCGACCGGGCGCGAAGTGAATAGGCGCAGACCGTCGTCTTGTGCGCATCGTTCTGGCTCCAGTCGATCAGCACCTTGCCGACGCGAAGGTCCTTGCGCATGACGGACGTCACTTCTTTGGGATTTTGCTTCTCCAGCATCAGCGCGACGGCATGGGCAAACTCCTTGGTCTGATCGAACGTGACGGAAGAATTGAGCGGCACCCACAGGTGCAGCCCTTTGCCGCCGGAGGTTTTGGGGAAGCTTTGAAGATTGAAATGGTCCAGAAGCTCCTTCATCTTTAAGCCCAGCCGAAGGCAGTCCAGCAGATCGGCCGGCGCGCCGGGATCGAAATCGAAGACCATCCAGCTGGGCTTCTGCGGCGCCTGGGCCTTGCAGAGCATGGCGTGCAGCTCGAGCGAGGCCAGGTTGGCCAGCCAGGCGAGCGTGCGCGTATCATTGCAAATGCAATAATTGATATATTCGCTGCTGGATTCGCTCCAGACACGCGCGGTCCTGGTCCAACTGGGTCGATGTTCGGGGCAGCGCTTTTCATAGAAGAATGGCCCTTCGCTCCCATTAGGGTAGCGCTTGAGCGTCAGCGGGCGATTGGACAGGTGCGGGAGCAGGACCGGCGCGATGCGAAGGTAATAATCGATCACGTCCCGCTTGGTGAAGTTCGCCTGCGGGTAGAGGACCTTATCCAGATTGGAAAAGGCGAAACCCTTTATCTGGGTGAAGGACACAGCGGGTGAGGGCTTTTGCCCCCCGCCCCCGGTATTCCGGGGGAGGGCTGGGGAGGGGGCCGATTTATCGCGAGACGACCGGAGGCCTGTCCTGAGCTTGTCGGGCGGACCCCCACCCTGGCCCTCCCCCGGAGTACCGGGAGAGGGAATTGGGCGCTCGTCGCCCATTACTCTATTGACTCCCTTTACCTCCGCTAAGCCTTGTGCGGCGCGCTCTTGCGTTTGCGCACGGCGGCCTTGTGGCCGGGGTGCGTCTTGCGCGGGGGCGTTTGCCGGCCGTTTCCGCCTTCGCTGCGCGACTTGGCTTCGGCGAGGCTGGCTTCCAGCGCCGCCATCAGGTTCCCGACGTGCGCGGGGCGATTTTGCGTCTGGGGCGGACTGACGATTTCTTCGCCGTGCGCCTTGCGTTCGATCAGCTTGAGCAGGCATTCTTTATACTCGTCATGATACCGGTCTGGCTCGAATTTTCCGGCCAGCGATTCCACAAGCTGCTGGGCGACGGCCAACTCGCGGGGGCCGACCTTGGGCGGCTCGCCGGGCAGCAGGTGCTCCGCGGGCACCACTTCCTGCCCGAAGTGCATCGTATGCAGGCAAATGATGTTCCCCATCGGGCGCAGGGCCGCCAGATATTCCTTATCGTGCATGACGAGCTTGGAGATGCCGACCTTTTTCGATTCGGTCATGGCGTCCAGCAATAATCGAAACGGCTTGACTGCGGTGTTTTGAGGCAGCACGTAATAAGGTCGATCGAAATAGATCGGATCGATGTCATCCAGATCGACAAAGTCGGTGATTTCGATCGCCTTGCTGCTTTTGGGGCCGCAGGCGTCGATCTCGTCGGGGCGGATGATGACGTACCGGTCCTTCTCAAATTCGTAGCCTTTGACGATGTGCTCCGGATGGATTTCGCGATCCTCCGCCGGGCAAATCAGCTTTCGGCGGAGGCGCACGTGATCCTGATCGTGCAGCATATGAAAAGCCACGCGCTGCTCGCGCACGGCGGTATAAAGACGAATCGGAATGCTGACCAGCCCAAAGCTGATCGCCCCGCTCCAAAGAGGTCTTGCCGCTGCCATCTCTAGTTCCTCCTGCGCGATGAATGCTGCTGCTTGCTCCCTCTCCCGCTACTGCGGGGGAGGGTTGGGGAGGGGGCTTCTTTCTCCGAGCGCGAATGGACCCCCACCCTTTCCAAATCCCGGAGTACCGAGGGAGGGGAAGTGGGAGCATCGTCAGAAACGTCGCGCACTTTTTCCTTCACAATTTCCGTAGCGGGCTTGTCCGAACGAAGTCCCTTGTAAGCCGCCTGCTGGATCATGCCGCCCTCGGGCCACCGTCGATATTCCACTTCCGCCACCAGGCGCGGCTCGACGAAAATCACATTTTGCCGCGGCACAGGCTCCCCGAAGGGGCTATTGGTGCGCTTCAAATTCGATAGTTCGCCAATGAGCTTCTCATGAGTCGCCTCCGAAAATCCGCTGCCGACCCGGCCGGCGTAGCGAAGCCGGCGATTGGCCCCCTGTCCTTCGTAATAGCCAAGCAAAAGCGAACCTACGTGGTGAGCCGACTGCTCCTGCGGAATCCATCCGCCGATCACCAGTTCCTGTCCAAAAATGACTTTGATCTTGCGCCACGCGGGTGAACGCCGCCCGGGCTCATATCGGCTGTCAAGCTGTTTTGCGACGACGCCCTCCATGCCGGTCGTTTGTGCTGATTCCAGCATCGACTGCCCTTCGCCGACGACGGCTGGCGAAATCGCCCACGTAGGACCTTTCACCGTCAACGATTCGAGGATTTCCCTGCGCTCCGTAAGTGGCAGCGGCATCGTCGAGCGCCCCGCAGCGTAAAGCACATCAAACAACATGTAATAAACCGGCACCGACTCGATCAGCCGCGGCTGTGGATTGCGCACGTGCATGCGATTCTGCAGGCGAGCGAAGCTGGGCATGCCATCATCACCCAGGGCAACGATTTCGCCGTCGAGAACGACCTTCTTGCCGATTGCTTTGGCGATTGAATGAAGCTCGGGATAGCTGGCAGTGATATCCAGCAAATTCCGGCTCTGCAGGCGCGTGCGCGACCCCTCGCAGAAACAAATCGCGCGCACGCCATCCCATTTGAATTCGAAGGAATATTTCTCTGGATCAGAGGGAAGGTCCGACAGCTGTGCCATCATTGGCACAAC
>JANWHF010000221.1 GCA_025450555.1 Tepidisphaeraceae bacterium
ACCGAGATTCACATCAAGGTTCGCAAAGGCATTGACCCCAACGACGAAGCGAAACTGCACGAGATCGGCAAGCAGGTCGAGGCGACGGTACTGTCGGTTCTTAACGGCAACTCAGGGCTGATTACTGCGTTTCCGCCACAAGTGAAAACCTGGCAGGATCAGCAGCGGCTGTGGATCAACGCGGTTGAAAATGAAAAACTGCTGACGGTCATGCTCTTTAGCATCATCAGCATCGTCGCCATCTTCCTGATCTTCTGCATCTTCTACATGATCGTCGTCGAGAAGACGCGCGACATAGGGATCATTAAAAGCGTTGGCGCGACGTCGACTGGCGTGGCGTCGATTTTCCTGGGGTATGGGCTGGTGATCGGCATTCTGGGAGCTGGACTAGGATGGCTACTCAGCTATGGCATCGTCCACAACATCAACTTTCTCCATACCCAACTCGGCAAATACCTTGGCGTGCAGATCTGGAATCCGGAAGTGTATCTCTTTGACAAGATACCCAATACGATGAGCCCGCGCGACGTCGCGGTCATTGTGCCAATTGCAGTGATCGCCTCGGTGCTGGGCGCGCTGGTGCCGGCCATTCGCGCCGCCCGGATGAATCCGGTTGAGGCGCTGAGGTGGGAATGATTTCCAAGGACAAGATCTCAAATTTGAAATTTCAAATCTCAAATCGGATCGCATAAGTTCATGCCGCAAGCCGCCGCCCAATCCGAAACCGCATCTCGCACGACGCCTTCGGTGATCCTCCGCGCTCGCGGCCTGAAAAAGACCTACAAAATGGGCGACGAGACGCTGACGGTGCTGAAGGACATCGATCTGACCATCCAGGCCGGCGAGTTTGTCGCCATCGAAGGGCGCAGCGGCTCAGGCAAGAGTACGTTGCTTCACATCCTGGGCGCACTCGATTCATCCGATGAGGGTTCAATCGAATATCAGGGGCAGGACATCGCGACCATGAGCGGCGGCGATCGCAGCCGGCTGCGGAACACGCAATTTGGCTTCGTGTTTCAGTTTTATCATCTGCTGCCCGAGCTGAACGTGGTCGAAAACGTGCTCCTGGGGCCGATGATCGAAAACTCCTGGCTCGGCTTCGCATCAAAGAAGCACGATCTTCGATCGCGCGCCCGCGACCTGCTGGAGCAGCTTGGCATGGGCCATCGGCTGCGGCATAGGCCCAACCAACTCTCAGGCGGAGAACGTCAGCGCGTGGCTATCGCCCGGGCATTGATGAATGAGCCCAAAATCCTCTTCGCCGACGAACCCACCGGCAATCTCGATTTCGAAACCGGCCTGCAAATCATGGGCGTGCTGGAAAAGCTCCATCGCGAAAAAGGCCAGACGATCGTTATGGTCACCCACGACCGCTCTCTGGCCCGCCAAGCCGATCGCGTGCTGGTGTTGGTTAAGGGACATCTCGAGCGCGCGGAAAGCAACGATCAGTAAGCAAAAGATTTACCACGGAGGCACGGAGACACGGAGGCGCAGTTTTGCTGAAGGGATAGGCCAATGCGAGGGAAAGTTTTCGAAGAGAATTAGGCACGGATAAAGACAGATGAACACGGATTAGAAAACGGTTCGGATGGATATCTGAACAGCGACTCACGTATAACTCACTAATTACTGCTGACTTGATCCGTGTTCATTTGCGTGCAACTGTGACCAATTTATCTTCCAATCGGCACCTCTCGCGACGGCCCACATTGCAGCAGAACCCGGCCTCCGTGCCTCCGTGGTGATCATTCTGTCCGACGCGAAAATGGCAGACAGAGCCTAGAATGACGCTATCGAACAGGAGCCGCGCATGCCGCTGAAAGTGTGGATGGATGGCAAGCTGGTGGATAAATCGGACGCGAAAGTCAGCGTCTACGATCATGGCCTGCTCTACGGGGACGGCATCTTCGAAGGAATCCGAATCTATCATGGCCGGATTTTTGAACCCGACGCTCATCTTCAACGGCTATTCGATTCCGCCAAGTCAATTCGTCTGACCATCCCGTTCACAGCCGATCAGCTTCGCACCGGCATTGAAGAAACAGCAAAAGCCAACAACTTCACCGATTGCTACGTTCGCCTCGTTGTAACGCGCGGCGTGGGATACCTTGGCCTGAACCCCAACAAGTGCTCGACGCCTTCCGCATTCATCATCACCGACACGATCGAGATGTATCCGAAGGAAGTTTACGAAAAAGGCATGGCGGTCATCACGGCATCGGTGATTCGAAATCATCCCAATGCCATGTCGTCGCGCGTCAAAAGCCTCAATTACCTCAACAGCATCCTGGCCAAGATCGAGGCAATCGACGCTGGCGTGCCCGAGGCGATCATGCTCAATCACCTGGGGAATGTCGCCGAATGCACTGCCGACAACATTTTCATCGTGCGCGAGGGCGAGGTCCTGACACCCGCCGTCACCGAAGGCATTCTTGAAGGCGTGACCCGGCAAGTGATTTTGAAGCTCTGCAAGAACCTCAATATCCCGTGTAATGAAAAAACCTTGCAACGACATGACTTATACATAGCCCAAGAGTGCTTCCTGACCGGCACAGGGGCCGAAGTGGTGCCGGTAACTAAAATCGACGGCCGGCCTGTGGGTTCAGGGCAGGTGGGCTCCCTTACTCGGCGCCTGATCGACGCATTTCGTCGATATATCCGTGAGGGCGCTTAGTAAGTGTGGATATTTTAACCACTTAGAGATCAACAAGGCAATTCAACCGGTCGCCTCTAGTAGGCAACCTCTGCCGGGACAAATGGCCAAAAACACGCCTTCCTGAATTGACACGCCCCTTTGCCACCGATACAGTTTTTCGCCTCTTAGGCCCTTTGGAGAGCATTTATGCAGGAATTCGAAACATTGAAGCAAATGGTGGCGGAAGCGGAAGGCGACGTTCAGAAGGCCGAGGGCGGCAACAAGGCCGCCGGCACGCGCGTTCGCAAGAAGATGCAGGAGATCAAGGCTGCCGCCCAGGATGTTCGCAAGAAGATCCTTGAAGGCCGCGAGGAAGGCGAGCCTGCGGGCGGTGCCGCTGAAACCGAGGGATGATCGATTTTCTCCGTCGACCTTTCCGGTTTTGATACGGCACAATAGTCAAAGACAAGTCGCGAGGGCGGCCCCAACCGGCCGCCTTTGTTTTTAACAAGGTTCCGATTACTCCATCATGCCACCGCCATTCCTCTACGACATCAGCGGCATCGACCTCGATCAGATCCTCTTCGACCAGGAAGGGGTCCGCAAAGCCAATCCGCAGCGCGGGGATATGGAGCATCTCAATGCCATCGTCTGGGCCAAGCCGGAGGAGGGTAAGCTTGTGGGCTACAAAGATGTCCGGCCCGATGAGTTCTGGGTGCCAGGACATATCCCCGGCCGTCCGCTGCTGCCGGGCGTGATCATGATCGAGGCGGCGGCGCAGCTGGCCAGCTTCTTTATGCGCACTTACGTCGGCTGGAAGGGATTCATCGGGTTTGGTGGCTGCGAAGAGGTTCGCTTTCGGCAAATCGTAGAGCCGGGCTGTCGACTTTATCTGATCGGCATGAAAACGTGGGAACGCCATCGCCGAACCTGCTGCAAAGTGCAGGGAATGGTCAATGGCGGACTGGTGTTCGAGTCATCCATCATCGGAACGGAACTGTAGCCATGGCTGGCTAAAGTTCTGTTTTCTGCTAATCGAACTCTTACATGTGCCCAACCTTCGCGCCTGCTGACGCGTATGATTCCCAGGCACGATGCCATTTTCCCTGATTCAACCTTTAAGCCAGATTCCGCTGGCGTTTGTGGACACTGAAACCACCGGCGCGTCAGCCGATTTTGGTCATCGGGTGATCGAACTGGGCATCGCCCGCTTCGAAAATGGGAAGCTCGTCGCCCAATACGAGCAATTGATCGATCCCCAACGGCGCATCAGTGCCGGCGTCACCGCGCTGACGGGCATTTCCAATTCGATGGTGAGCGGCCAGCCGACCTTTTCCGATCAGCTCCCGGCTGCGATGAAGCTGCTGGAGGGCGCTGCAATCATTGGGCACAACATCCGGTTCGATCTCTCCTTTTTGCGCAAAGAATTCCGTCGATGCAAGCTGGATATCGTGTCGGCTTTATCGAGTGCGCCGGTTCTGGATACGGTGCGGATCGCGCGCCGGCGCTTTGGTCGAGGCGGAAATGCGTTACAGCGCCTCGCCCCGCGATTGGGCATTAACCCCACCGCAGCCCATCGCGCATTAGCCGATGCGATGACCACCGCGTACGTCTTTGAAAAGATGATGGAAGGGGCAAAGGGATGGAACACCTGCCTGTGCGATGCTTTCATGGAGCAAGGCGGGCCAATGGGCCTGTTGCCGGCCAATCCGCGGGAAAGCCTGCTGCCGCTGGAGTTGGAGGAGGCTCTCGAACAGCGCTGCCCGGTCATCATGGAATATCTGGATGGCCGCCAGAACCGCACGCAGCGCAAAATCGATCCATTGCACATTCTTCGCCGGAAGGGGGAGCTGATTCTGGTGGCACATTGTCATTTGCGCAATGATCGACGCACTTTCAGGCTAGAACGAATCGTGCGAATGACGAAGTTTGAAGAGTCCTCTGAAAAACGCGAAGCCGCAACCGGCCAAGTCTTGGCTTTGGAAGCGCCGGTGGAAATATCGAAAGAGGTTCCGGTTCAGACCGCGCCGTCTGAAGTTCCAGAATCGCCGATTGTGCAGCCGCTGCTCTTTCCAACAGCAGAGCAGGCCTGAACTTCTTCGCCAAATCCGCCTATAATAACCCTCTCATGGCTACACGCCCGCGCCTGACACAATTGGGATCAAAATCGATTCTGTCGCCAAAGCAAATCGATGAGCCGCGCTCGATTCTCGAGGCATTTGAGAATCCGCGTGTCGATCGTGATTATCAAATTGAATTTGTGTTTCCCGAGTTCACCAGCGTCTGTCCGGTCACCGGCCAGCCCGATTTTGCGACCATCATTGTCCGTTATGTGCCGGATCGGCTCTGCGTCGAGATGAAGAGTCTCAAGCTCTACTACTTTTCGTTTCGCAACAAGGGGATTTTTTACGAAACGGTCACCAATACGATTCTCGATGATCTGGTCGCGGTCTTGAAACCAAGGCGAATGACGGTCATTGGGCAGTTTGCGGTGCGGGGCGGCACTGCCGGTACCATTACCGCGGAATATGAGGCTCCTTCGCGACGTTCCAACGGCAGAATTCGCCGATCCGATTGACTCGACGCTGAGATTGTCCAACCCTTCACTGCTATACTTGGCGACTGATGTCAGTGGCTCAACTGGAACGCACTTTGCGCGACCTGAAGCGTGTTGGAACGCTCGTCAAGGATCGCGGCTATCGCCAGATCTGGCGCTTCGAGCAGGACGGCAAAGCCTATTACCTTAAGTTCTATCGTCGTCACGGCTTTCGCGACCGCTTCCGTCGATTCTTTCGTGGAAGCCCGGCCATGGCCGAGTTCACCAAGCTCCAGTGGCTACAGCGCGCCCAGATTCCTGCCCCGCGCGCGATTGCCACATTGATGGGCTATCGCCTGGGGCGCGATCAAGGCGACGCGGTCCTCCTTGAAGCCATCGAACCCGCCATTCAGCTCGACCAGCATTTCAATCAGCTCGAACTTCACGGCGAGCCGATCCCAAATCACGCGAAGGTCCGCCAGCAGATCATCGAATTGGTGAAGAAGCTCGCGCAGGCCGGCTATGGTCACGAGGACCTGCACCTGGGAAATCTTCTGCTCAAGGGAGACACTCTTTACCTATTGGATGGCTATGCCGTCCGACCCGGCGGGCTGAAACTTCGCCACCTGCTGCACCTGGGCAACAGCGTCCGCCGGTATGCGACGCGAAGCGATCTGATTCGAGGCTGGAATGACCTGGGGCCGTTGAAGCGGATGCCGATGTTCAATCCCGTGGCGGCCGAGTTGGTGAAGACATTCATCCGGCGTCGGCTCACGAGCGAGAACCGCTACTTCGGGCGAATTTCGATTCAGGGCTGGAAAGGCTCTTTCTTCAAGCACGACAAATACCCTCGCCGATGGTCGCGCGCCAGCCAGCTTGAGATCAGCAACGAGGATTGGCAGGCCGCTCTGTCCGATCTGCTTCCCAAGTTGGATTCTGATGCGCTGCAAGTCATCAAGCGCAGCCGAAGCGGCGATGTTCTTGCGGCAACCATTCATATCGGCCGAGAAGATCTGCCGGTCATCATCAAAAGGCCGCGGCGTCGCTACTGGTATCGCTACATCAATGAAATTGGCCGAGGCTCTCGCGCTCGGCGCGCCTGGTTCAAAGCATGGCGGATGATTCTGCGCAATTTCCCAACCGCATGGCCGCTGCTGTTTCTTGAACTACGTTCGGTGGGCTACGTCACCGACAGCCTGATCATCTTCGAGCGCGTGCCCGGCACGACATTCCCGCGCACCGATTTGGAATCGTTCACCGCCTCGCAGCGCGACACTCTTTTTCGACGAACCGGAAAGATCCTCCGCGAAATCGAGCGCGAAGGGTTTGCTCATTTTGATGCCAAGGCCAGCAACTGGATCGTTCGACCGGATGAAAAGCTGGGACCGGGGCCGGTTTTGATTGACGTGGATGGCATCCGCCGGCGGCGATGGATCGCCCTTGGCATTCAACGGCTCCTCCGTAGCATGCATGAGAACAAGCACTATTCGCCGGCCGATTCGTACAGCTTGTGCAGAGGATATGCCCCAACGGCGCCGTTGCGCATGGAGAAGCCCAGCGATGGAGAGGCTTCTCTTGCATCCGACCAGAGCGGCCGCGAAGATCAAAGTGCGCAGGCCACTCCCGGCATGGATGCCGATGCAAATGTGACGTTGCCCCACGACGACAGGCAGCAGACCGGATGAAGCCCCTTTCGTTTCCCAATCCGCCGCGACGAATTCTGATCATCAAGCCGAGCGCCATCGGCGACATCGTGCATGCGCTGCCGGTGCTCAACCTGCTTCGCAAGCGCTGGCCCGAAGCGCACATCAGTTGGCTCGTATCCACCGCCTGTCAAAGCCTGTTAGAAGGACATCCGCAGATTGATGAATTGATCCCCTTCGAGCGTCGCCGATTTGGCAAAGGCTGGCGCAAGCCAACCGCCGCCGTCGGGTTGGTTCGCTTTATGTCGGACCTTCGCAGCCGGAAGTTTGATCTGGTTATCGATCTTCAAGGCCTCTTTCGCAGCGGCTACATCGCCTGGCGATCCGGCGCGCCGATTCGCGTTGGGCCATCCGAAGCGCGGGAGCTTGCCTGGATTTTCTATACGCATCATGTCGCCACCGGATTTCCCAATGGACATGCGGTGGATCGATATCTGAAGATCGCCGATGCACTGGGCCTCGGGCGCGAGCCGGTCGAATTTCATTTTGCCATTACGGATGCCGATCGCGCTGCGGCGGCAGCTTTACTGCCCAGTGAGGCACGATATGCGGTGCTGTTGCCGGGGGCAAACTGGGATACCAAGCGCTGGCCGCCGCGCAAATTCGCGGAATTGACGGGGCCATTGAAGGATCGGCTGGGCTTGCAGTCAATCGTCGCCGGGTCGGCGGGCGATCAGAAGTTGGCCAGTCAAATTCCCGGCGCAATCGATTTGACGGGCAAAACCAATCTTCGTCAGCTCGTCGCGCTGCTCGACAAAGCTGATCTTGTGATCGGCAACGACACCGGCCCCCTGCATATCGCCGCCGCACTAAATCGCCCGCTCGTTGCGATGTTCGGTCCCACCAACCCCGATTTCACCGGCCCCTTTGGTCGGCTCGATTCGGTCGTTCGTCATCCGATCGAATGCAGCCCCTGCTTCTCGCGGCACTGCTCCCATCGAAGCTGCCTGGAAAAGCTGGATGCGAGCGTGGTGCTGGATGCGGTGATGAAGAAATTCAACGGAACTGCGAGCGTCGCGGACTCACCGCGATCGCTTCCGGTTCTGAACGGCGCGATGTGAAAACTACCGTTAATCAAAATCATCATCGGCGGAGGGCCGCCGCCCTCCAGATATTGGCTCAGGCTCGTTCGCCGCGCCACCATTGTGCCCGTTTTTCGGGCCAATGATGTAATGTCCTTCCAGCACCGCTCCCGCCCCCACTGCCAGCGTCGGCGCGGTTACATCTCCACGGATCTCCGCTTCAGGGCCGACCAATACGGGACCATGGCTGATGACCGTGCCTTTGACTTTCCCTCGGGCGACTAAGCCGCCACAGAGAATCTTGTCGGAGACGACGTTGCCCTTTTTTTCGACCGTCACCACGCCACACGTCTCGATGACTCGTCGCGCCTGATAGGTCTTGATCGGAATGTCTTCGAGCTTCAGCGACTTGTTACAGAACTTGCAGGTGATGGACATCGCCCGCCGGCCCACCTCCTGCGGCTTGCCGCAATGCAGGCAGACCACCGTCGCGCGATCATCGCCGGTCGGAAGATTGGATTCTGCACCCGCCATGTAAGACAGTCGCCTGCCCTGAGCGTTCTCCGAAAGGCACTCGCGCGCAAGCACACATTGCTCGCTTCCAGCGAGAGTAGCCCTGGCTGCTCATTCTAGGCGGCTACTTGTTGGCGCCCTGCGGCTGCGGCTGGGGAGCATTGTGCGGCCGAGGCGGCTGAGCCGGCTGGTGCACGGCCGGGCGCGGTGCGCTGGCTCCGCCCTTGCCGTTATCCGGGCCGACGCTCACATGTCCATTGAAAATCGCACCTTCATCCACCACCAGCTTCGTGGAGCGCAGATCGCCTTCGTAGCGCGCGGTCTGCTTGAGCTCGATGCGATCGCTGGCCGACAGGTTCCCCTGAACGTCACCTTCGACGATGATGGCGCCGGCCTCAACGTCGGCCTGCATCTTGGCTTCCTTCGCCACATGCAGCCGGCCCGGCGTATTCATCTTGCCCTCGAAGCGGCCCATCAGCCGCATGCCTTTTTCGAAGTTCAACTCGCCCTTGAAATTGGCATCGGGGCCCAAAATCGTGGGAAATTCCTGCTGAGTGCCATCGGCCATTATCGCCTCCGCGAAGACCATCCATAGACTTGCGGGCCGAACGCCTAGCCCACAGGCAGTTTCCAACCCGGCATAAAAACTTCATGCCGATACCCGCCAGAAACGCGGCCGCGATTATACGACGCCCCCGCCTCAGGGCAACCAGTCCCGTCAACT
>JANWHF010000222.1 GCA_025450555.1 Tepidisphaeraceae bacterium
GACCATAGGTGCCGGCTACCAGCACATCCTGCTGATTGAGCGCCAATTCCCGTACCTGCACATCCGGTAATCCGCTGCCAAGCTTTGTCCAACTGCCGCCGAGGCTCGTCGCCGTATACACGCCATTATCGTTACCCACGTACAGGATATCATCGCTCGTTCCGGGACCGTTGGGTTCAAGCGCGACCGTATACGTGGGAAGATCCGGCAGATTTCCGCCGATACTCGACCAACTTAAACCACCATTGGTTGTTCTAAACACCTTCGAGATTCCGCCAAACCGGTCGCGCACCGCGTAAGCAATCTGGCTGTTGGTCGGATCGACAACAATCTGAGCGATATGGTCCGCGGTGGGAGTGTTAATTCTTGTCCAGGAGACACCGCGATTGGTCGTGACAAAAGTCTGCCCGCCAGCCGCCGCGTAGATGGTATTGACATCGTTTGGCGCGACAGCAATGGCATCTATACTGTTCGAAGTCGTCCACCCGGCGCTATTTGGAGTGCTGATGGGAGTCCAAAGCTCCCCGTTATTGGTTGATTCATAAACTCGATTGGTCCCAAGTAGCAGTCGGTCGAATCCGCCATAAGAATTGGGATCAATCACAAACGGCGGATAAAAGTCCCGACCGTCGGTCGTGGAAATGCCATTGACTTTCCCATTCCAACTGCTGCCGCCGTCGTCGGAGCGTTGGAAGAAGTTGGCATTTCCGAAGCTGCCGACCGGTGCATCGTGGTACATCCGCTGCGGATTGTTCGGGCTGAAGAGAACCTGTCCGCCATCACCGCCCAGGCGCTGCGTCCAGTTGGTTGAGGAGGCGTTGGATTGGCTGGTGCCGTTATCCTGCGACCCTCCGAAAACATTGGTCGCGTCGTTGGCTGCCACCGCAATGCCGACGAACTGCGTTGCCTGGATGTTGGCGGTGAGGTCGGTCCAGTGAATGCTTCCAACAGTTGCGTTATCTAATTTCCATATTCCACCGTCATTCCCGTCCAGAAAATTACCATTTGCATCAAAAGCGGCGGCGTGATGATCGGCATGTGGCCCATTATTACCTGTGGCTCCGGTTGCGATGCCTGTCCATGTTGCGCCGCCGTCGGTGCTCTGCATCACCGCGTTGGTCGAATCAGCGGCGCCAGCCACATAAACCGTATTGGGATCAATCGGATTGACGGCCACGGTTTGGTCATACCATCCCTGCCCGCCCATGTAATTGGAACCGGGGGTAATGTTGGACCAACTCCCACCGCCATCGGTGGTTTTGTAGACCCCCAGCACGCCGCTGGTGTTACGATCGGCCGCCGACACATAGATCGTTTGCGGACTGCTTGGAGACAATCCAATCGTCAATCGGCCAATTGGATCCGTGGCGGCAGGGAAAGTGGCGGTCGGAGTCCACGTCGAGCCCCCGTCAGTTGTTTCATAGAGAACGTTATCTGCAACGGACGAGTTGGAGGATGAAAGCGCGCAATACAGCACGTTTGGATTCTGGGGATTCATCGCCAAGTCGCTGTAGCCGATGCCTGTGGTAATCGATGTTGTGGTATTCGACCATGTGACCCCGCCATCGGTGCTCTTATAGATTCCAAAATTCCCGCCCAATCCATTAGCACCACCGCCGCCGACCATGGCGAAGACCGTGTTTGGATCGGTCGGTGAAACGACGATTCTGCCAATCGCTTTACGGAAAAAAGTATTGTTGTCGGTGATCAGCGACCAGGTCGAGCCGCCATCGGTCGATTTGAGGATGCCTTGACCATAGAACGAGTCGATCGATCCATTGGGCTCGCCGGTCCCCGCATAAATGGTGTTCGGATCGCTCGGGGCGACGGCAATGGAGCCCATCACCGTCGTCACCTGATTGTCGGTCAAAGGCGTCCAGGAATTTCCGCCATCGGTCGTCTTCCAGACACCGCCCGATGCGGCCGCCAGGTAAATAATGTTGGCGTTGGTGGGATCAGGCGCGATGCTGACGATGCGCCCTGAGACGGGATTGCTCCCCGGGGTTTGTCCATTGGAAATCGGCGCGGGGCCGATTGAAGTCCATGTTCCGGCAGTCACCGGCAGGCTGGCATTGGCTCCAACCGGATCGCCTGGGCCGGCGTCGGTTGTCTGCTGCTGAGGAATCGTGCCTTCGCCCCCGTTTTGCTCGAAAGTTTCGCCGGGAAACAATGCATCATCTGTCAGCGGCTGATTTGCGAAATTGATCTGCGTGACTGTTTGCCTTGCCTTAAGCTTCACTTTCTGCTCGCCCGTCGGCGCGGATTGGCCAAAATCCTGATCAGGAAGCTCGGCAACGTAATAAGTCCCGGCCCGCAAGCCGGTAAATGAATACGTGCCGGAGTCCTGGGTCATGACGCTGGATTCGCCTGGATCGAGCTGGCCATTTCTGTTTGAGTCGAGATAAATAGTGAGGCCGCCTACGCCCGCTTCGTCCGACCCGTGATACCCGTCGTGATTTGAATCGATATAGGCCAGGCCCGAGATCGAACTTGCGTGAACGTCTGGAACAACGGTTCGCACCGCGGCCGAAAGTAGAAGTCGCACTTCAAGCGGCTCGATTTCCGAACCCCGACGATGTTTCGATGTCATAATGTGACCGGTATGGATCCAGCGAACCCAAAATTTCTGCTTGTCCTGGCGATTGGGTCCTGCTTCGCCTCAGGCGGAAAAGCCCTCGCTGGAGCGGTAATCTATTGAGGCGAGCATTCTACCCATTTTCTGTAACCGTTGCATCGCGAATAATTGCCGACATAAGGCGTCAACCGATTTATCATCGTCTCCTAACGTACAAATGGTGGGAATGGGTCGAGCCGCACTCCGTCGAGATTGCCCATTCCCACTTATTTCCAGGATTTTTTTCTTGCACACCGCCATGGGATTGTTAAATTTTCCCCTCGCAAAAATTCAGTATCGCTTTTGTGGAGGATGACGAAGTAAGAAATGGCCCACCCATTGCCTTCAGGGAATTCTCTGGCTCGCCTGTTTCTGCCCGCCTGGACGATCGCGGTTCTGGTCTTCCTGTACCTGCCGATCATTTTGCTCGTCGTCTATTCCTTCAATAACGTTCCCAACAACATGGATCTGAGCGCCCACTGGCACGGCTTCACGCTGCGCTGGTATCGGGCGATGTGGGCCGATCGGCTGCTGATGCAATCAGTTCGGAACACGCTGATCATCGCGTCGGCCGTCACCGTCGTTTCGATCGTGCTGGGAACGGGAGCCGCCTGGCTGATGCATCGGTTTGTCTTCCCGGCGGCGGGGGGGCTGCAAACGCTGATTCTCCTGCCGATGATTATCCCGGAAATCATCATGGGCGTCAGCCTGATGCTGCTGTTCCGCGCAATCGGGCTGAATCGCGGCTACCTAACCGTCATCATCGCTCATGTGACGTTCTGCTTCCCGTTTGTGATGGCTGCCGTGCAGGCCCGGCTTGCGGGAATCGATCCGTCTCTGGAGGAAGCAGCATTGGACTTGGGCGCTACGCCCATTCGCGCCTTCTTTTCGGTCATCGTTCCTTATCTGATGCCGGCCATCGTCGCGGGAGGTTTGCTGACCTTCACCCTCTCGATCGATGAGTTCATGGTCACCTATTTCACGTATGATGCCCGCTCGATGACGCTGCCGATCCTGATTTACAGCGAAGCTCGAACGGGTTTGAAGCTGACGCTCAATGCCGTCTCGACGCTCTTCATAGCCGGCACGGTCATTCTGGTGCTGGCGATGGA
Source organism: Tepidisphaeraceae bacterium (assembly GCA_025450555.1). Taxonomy (GTDB): domain Bacteria; phylum Planctomycetota; class Phycisphaerae; order Tepidisphaerales; family Tepidisphaeraceae; genus JANWHF01. The sequence continues at coordinate 3,727 of JANWHF010000222.1, forward strand.
ACTGCTCCGCAGCCGGCGATGATCGCGCGTCAATTCCTGTAAAATTGCAAATGGGCTTCCCTGGGAGATTTCTGACATGAAGCTTTTTCACATTGTCTTGATCGTCACGATGGTTCTTTCACTGGCGGGCTGCAACCGTTCATCGCAGAAGCAGCAACAGCGGTTGCACCTGTTTGCCTGGTCGGAATATGTGCCGCAGGAAGTGATCGACGGCTTTACAAAACAGACGGGCATTCCCGTCGATTACGAAGTCTACGACTCCAATGAAAAGATGCTGACCAAGCTGCTTTCCAGCCCGGCGCATTACGATCTGATCCAGCCTTCGGAATATATGGTCGAGCATTTAATCAAGCGCGGCCTGCTTGAGCCGATCGATCAATCGGCCATTCCCAATGTCTCAAACCTGCTGCCGGAGTATCGCAATCCCGAATACGACCCCGGCATGAAATACTCAGTGCCTTACATGGCCGGCACCGTTGGTATCGTCTTCAACAGCGACAAGATCAAAGACCCAATCCGCGGATATCAGGATGTTTTTCAGCCTAAATATGCCGGGCGCATCATCGCGCTGGATGACAATCGTGAAATTGTCTCCTGGGCATTGGATGCTAAAGGCATCGACATTAATGATGTCACGCCCGCGAATCTGACGAAAGTGAAGCCGCTGCTGGCCGACTGGCTCAAGTTGGTCAAGATCTTCAACTCGGATGATCCTAAGCCGCAGCTTTTCAGTGGCGATGTCGATTTGGGCGTCGTCTACTGCGGCGATGCCGCCAAGCTGATCGAGCAGGATAAGAAATTCAAATATGTTCTGCCGGCCGAAGGGGCGCATCGTTTTATCGATAATCTATGCATTCCCAAAGATGCACCCGACAAGCAGGCGGCCGAGGCTTTCATCAATTACATCCTCCGGCCCGAGGTAAGCAAAATTATTTCCGACAAGTTCCCCTATACGAACCCAAATGGCGCGGCGCGAAAGCTGCTGACGCCGCAGCAGCTTGCCAACCCGGCGAGCTATCCGCCGGAGTCGGTTCATCTGGAAATTTTCCATGACATCGGCAAGGCCAATGCGGATATTTCGCAGTTGATGACTGAACTGCGCAACGGGCGATAGCTTTTATCGATTGGGAGGTGCTCAAAATAAATGCCCCAGGCAGTCGCAATTCAACCTGCATTAAACGTCCGCCGGCCGGGATGGCGCGGGTGGGGGCTCTTTGCCCCAATGGTCGCATGGCTCGCGCTGTTCGTCGTCGCGCCGACGGCCATCCTTCTGGTCTACAGCTTTTTCACCGGCGAAGGCATCGGTGAAGTCGATACCCATTTCACATTGGAAAACTACCGGCGAATCTTCAAGCCGGTATATCTAGATTTGTTCTGGAGATCGATTGTTTATGCCGGCGCGACGACCATCCTTTGCGCAATGATCGGCTACCCCGTCGCATGGTACATTGGCCGCGCTCCGGCCTCGCGGCGTGGCAAGTTGCTCATGCTGGTCATGATCCCGTTCATGACCAGCTTCCTGATTCGTACCTACGCCTGGTTCACGATTCTGCACGAGCACGGCCTGCTCAACGGCTTCCTCGAATCGGCACACCTCATTCCAACTGTTTTTTCGCATCCGCTGAACATTCTCTACACGCCGACGGCTGTCATGATCGCGCTGGTCTACACCTACCTGCCCTTCATGATCCTGCCGATCTATACGAGCGTGGAAAAGCTCGATCCGAGCCTGATCGAAGCTGCGGCCGATCTGGGAGCCGGGCCGACGCGATCCTTTTTCCGCGTGATCCTTCCATTAACTTGGCCCGGGGCCGCTGCCGGCATTCTAATGGTCTTTGTGCCGGCGATCGCGATGTTCGCCGTCACAAAGATCATGAGTGGCGGCCATATCCGCCTGATCGGTGACGAAATCCAGGAGCAATTCGAGGGCGGTGGAGACCTCCCCTTCGGATCGGCGCTTGGAATGGCGCTGCTGATTTTATTTCTGGTGACCTATTGGATCAGCGCGGGGAGAAGTGCAAAAGTTTTGCGGGGCACATAGCAAAGTAACATTTATCGTCGCCGCGCAGCGGCGTCCTGATCGTTTAGCCGCTCCGCTTGCGGAACGCGTCTCTGGTGTTGAAGCAGAAAGGAACTCTTGATGGAACACATGGTCGAGGTTCAGTCGGTACGCAAGCAGTTCGGCAATTTCGTTGCCGTCGATGGCGTCGATCTGAATGTGCGTGCCGGCGAATTCCTCACCCTTTTGGGCCCTTCAGGCTGCGGGAAAACCACTTTGCTGCGGATGATCTCCGGCTTCGAGACACCAACGCAGGGCACAATCTTCCTCGCTGGTCGCGATGTCACTCGCCTTCCGCCATACCGGCGCGATGTGAACCAGGTCTTCCAAAGCTACGCGCTGTTTCCCCATCTGAATGTCTGGAAAAACATTGCCTTCGGACTGCGAATGAAGCGAGTGCCTTCAGCGACGATCAAACAGCGCGTCCAGCAGGCCATCGGTCTCGTGTCCCTTGTCGGCTTCGAACATCGCAAGCCCAGCGAATTGTCGGGTGGCCAAAAGCAGCGCGTGGCCCTCGCTCGCGCACTTGTCTGCGAACCCAAAGTCCTCCTGCTGGATGAACCTCTGGCGGCCCTCGATGCCAAACTTCGCCGCGCGATGCAGGTCGAACTGAAGCGACTCCAGTCGCGCCTCGGCATCACCTTCATCTTCGTCACCCACGATCAGGACGAGGCGTTGGTGATGTCCGATCGAATTGCCGTCGTCAATGCCGGGAAGATCGAACAGATTGGCACCGTCGGGGAAGTCTATCGCCAGCCCAAGACGCGATTCGTCGCCGATTTTCTTGGAGCGGCCAATGTGCTGAGCGTCCAGGTGCTTTCTGATAATGGCATGACAGCGCGCCTTAGCTGCGACGATTCCCTCGTAATTTCCGCCCGATCCGGCCAACTCGAACCAGGATCGACTGCAACGATCTGCATCCGCCCCGAAAAAATCCGCGTCAGCCGATCGCGCCCATCCGGCGATTGCGCCTTCGAAGCGATCGTCGGCGAATGCCTCTTCCGCGGCTCCAGCCACCAGGTGCAACTCACGACCGGCGACGAATCCCTCATCGCCACCATTCCCTGCCAGGGCGAAAACGATCGTCCCTTCGCGCCTGGAGAAAAGGTTTTCTGCCAAATCGAAAGCGACGACGTGATTGTGCTCGACTCAGCCAACCGTCACTCGATTGAAGCGCCAGGGACGCCAAGAAGCCAAGAACGTCAAGAGGTCAAATAAAAAACAGCTTCTTGGCGGTCTTGGCGTCCTTGGCGCTCTTGGCGCAAAACAATCGCGAAGAACCAAACGCGCAGTCTCGCGAACAGTTTCCAGACCGCTCCCCACCCGCTATGATGCCTCGCGTTGAAGGAGGATCGCATTCTACGAAAGGCTTCCATGCTGTACCCTTTGCGTTGGATCCTGCCTGTCGGGCTGCTTGTTGCTCTGGGCGTTGGTTGCGCCTCCGACCCGACAAGTGGCGACATGTCTCGCCAGGATCAGGCGATGAAGGATCCCTTTGGCTATTCGCCGGACA
>JANWHF010000223.1 GCA_025450555.1 Tepidisphaeraceae bacterium
GATTCATCGCCGCTGTCAACGACCATGCACAGATAGTCGGGCTTGCGCAGCGAGACCAGGTTCATCAGCATCTGGGTAAAGACAAATGTCGCCTTGGTGGGCTCCCCTGTCGGGCTGGTCAGATCTCGAAAAGGCGCGTAATAGGCGCGGTAAATATGTGCGTGGCCGTCGATGACGTAGAAGGATTTTGGCATGGGCTGGCTTGTCGGATTATATGCTGACGAATCCGCTTATTCGCCACTTTGCATCGCCTATCGCCATGCTTTCCCGCCTGGATACTCGTGCTCGGCAAGAGATGATTCCTTGATCTGTGTGCTATAGCCTGGCATGGTCGGCGCAAGATATCGGCCGCGCACAATCCGCACCGGATCGACAAAGTGCTCGTGTAGATGATCGACGTATTCGATGATGCGACCGTTCATCGAAGCGCCGCAGGCGATGAAATCCCACATCGAAAGATGCTGCACCTGTTCGCACAGCCCCACGCCTCCCGCATGTGGGCAGACGGGGATGCTGAACTTCTTGGCCAGCAGACAAACGCAAAGACATTCATTAACTCCACCCAACCGACAGGCGTCGATCTGGCAGAAACTGATGGCGTCAGCCTGCATGAGCTGCTTGAACATGATGCGGTTCTGGCAATGCTCGCCGGTCGCGACACCAATACCGTAGGGTTCCAGAGCTCGGGCGATGGCGGCATGGCCGAGGATGTCATCCGGACTGGTCGGCTCCTCAATCCAATAAGGTTTGAAACGCGCCAACTGCTTCATGTGGTCGATCGCCTCGTTCACCTCCCACACCTGATTGGCATCGACCATCAGCGTGCGATCGGGGCCGATCTGGTTTCGGATGATCTCGCAACGTCGAATATCTTCTGCGATGTCCCGCCCTACCTTGACTTTGATGTGATTGAAGCCGCATTCACACGCATCTCGACAGAGCCGGCCGATCTTTTCATCGGGATAGCCAAGCCATCCGGCAGAAGTGGTGTATGCAGTGAATCCCGACTCACGCAGAAGAGCCTCGCGCTTGCCCTTCCCCGCTTCTACTTCTTTCAAAATAGAAACAGCCTCGCTGGCCGAAATGACGTCGCTTAGATATCGAAAATCAATGCAGGAAACGAGCTGCTCGGCTGGCATATCCGCCAGAAGCTTCCAGAGCGGCTTGCCCTGAACTTTGGCCCACAGATCCCAAATCGCATTCACCAGCGCCGCCGTTCCCAGGTGAATCGCGCCCTTGTCCGGCCCGATCCAGCGAAGCTGGCTGTCGCCGGTCAGGTAACGCCAGAAGCCCGCCATGTCGGCGGTGATCGACTCGAGGGTCTTCCCCTCCATCATTGGGATCAGCGCGCGGACAGCGGTGGTGACAATTTCATTTCCCCGGCCAATCGTAAAGCCGATGCCGTGCCCGCTGAGACCTGCAGGATGATCCGTTGTAATGGTGACGTAGGCGGCGGAGTAATCCGGCGCTACGTTCATTGCATCCGAGCCATCCAATTCACGCGACGTGGGGAAACGGATGTCGCGCACCGATATCTTTTTGAGTGTGATCGGCATCTGCGTTAACCGGTAGAAAGGCTTCCAACGAACTCAATAGGTTTTGCCAATCACCCAGATGTTGCGGAAAAACACCGGATTGTTGTGTCCCTGAAGCTGGATGGGGCCGGCCGTGGCCCCTTCAGGCTTGCCAGCACCGGTCTTGTTGGAAAGCTCCGTGTGATCCTGCACGATCACGCCATTCTGACGAACGGTGACCACCGCGTTGTGAATTTTCTTTCCTGAATCATCAAATTTCGCCGCCTGGAATTCGATGTCATAAGTCTGCCATCGCAATGCCGGATAGCACATGTTGACCTTTGGAGACGTCTGGCGATAGGTCGCGCCGCACCCGTTGAATTCCGGCGGATGACCAAACGTGTCGAGAACCTGAATCTCGTATCGATCCTGAATGTAGATGCCACTGTTCCCCCGTTCCTGGTCCCGAGCGTAGGGCTTGAACGGCAGATAGAACTCGACGTGCAGCTTGAAATCCTGGTACTTGGCTTTGGTCTTGGTGCCAGCTTCGATCAAATGGCGCGCATCCATTTTTCCATTCTGCCAGGCATCCACGTTCGTTCCGTCAAAGAGGACGACAGCTCCAGCAGGCGCCTTTTCGCCCTCGTCAGGACTGACGCGCTCGGTGCGCTGAAGCTTAAAGGAAGTTCCATGATCGTTCGTGCCTGACAAGGCTCCGTCAGCGATCGTTGCCCTCCAGCCCGACGAGTCGAAGTCGGCCTTATTCCCATCGAGATTGCCTTTTACTTCCGTGCGCGATTTGCCATCCCAGCCGTCGCCGGGCAATCCTCCATCGAGAAAGACTGCGGTAAATTTTCCGCCGCCCATGGCAATCACCTGCGCTGCCAGCTTGGCGGAACCCGCGGAGCCGACATATTCGCCCTGCAACTGGTAGTCGATCCCTGCGTCTTTGGGATCGAGATAAGTCAATTCACGTTGACCCGCCGGCCTTCGCGGCGCCTGCGCGCGGCTGACAGTCGCAGGAATGCCCATCAGAAGGCCCAACACCAGACACGCCATTCGTTTCATCCGTTCGCTCCTGAAAGTAAATCTGAGTGAGGGGCGCAGCATAACCGATCGCAAACGAAATGTTCAGTGGCCCCTTCAGATAGCGCGGCTTTCGATCAGGAATGAACGGATCCTAAATCCGTATTCAGGTTTGACAGAACGGTCGCCAGATGCCGACGGCGTGCGGGAGTCAGAACGGCGCGGCCATAGCGAATTCGATAGAACAATTCCGTCAAGCGGATAATCGTCTCGTAACTCTGTGCTGACAGGAACAGCAGCGATCGGCTGAATTCCATCGGAGTCTGGTGCGGCTTGCGAACAATCCTTTTGCGACCAAGCACTAAAAGTAATTCGTCGTAAAAGCCAAGTTGCTTGGCCAGTCGCAGTTTTTCGGACATGGGCAGCGCCATGATTCCGATGCGTTCGGCACGGCGGCGCAGCCTGATGCGCTCAATCGAAAACCAGGCGAGCGATCCAAGCAGGCAGAAAACCATTACGCCGACGAACAGCCGCTTGCAGATCGTCCAGAAAACATTCGCATTCTCCGCATTCGACATCCATCCGGCCAGCCATTTTCCTTCACCCTGTTCGTGGATTCGTCGAAGAAAAGATGTCAACGAATGAAGCGAATTGGTTGCGTGCCCAAGCCAACGCTGCATCGTTCCAAAGAGGGTCCTTTGGGTCTTGTTATCAAAGGCAACGACTGCTTTGGCATAGCTAAAGTCTAGATAATCCCAATAGGTTTGAAGCCGTTTGAATAGCGATGCGTGCGCGGAGGCCGTCTCGGTGCCGCTGGTCGGATCAAAAGATTTCCAGGTGTAGTTCGTCCCGTCAGTAGTGAGCACTTCCACCCACGCATGGGCGTGCGACTGCTTGACGACGTAATAACCGTTCACAAAAGAATCAGGATCGCACTGGAACCCGACCACCATACGCGCCTGCATTCCAAGGCTCTGGCACATCAACGTCATTGCGCCGGCAAAATACTCGCAATGGCCTCGCTTGAAATCATAGAGGAAAGCGACAATCGGATCGCGCCCTTCGATTTTCCGAGTGTCCGTCAGATCCAGATCGTAAGCGTAATGCGTCCGAAGATAATGCTGGATATTGTCTGCGATCTGTTCGTCGTACTTGGAAACAGGAATGACTGAGCCAGTGGAGTCCTTCTGAAGCGCAGTGGCGCGGAGCGCCGTCAGGGCCCCTTGAGGGCTGGATCCACTGACCTCCGGCTGCATTGCAAGCTGGAGCACTTGCGGATCGATCGATTTGATTCTGCCGCTGACCGTCTCCTGCGTCGGCAGCAGATTAGGATCCTGGGGAGGTAATTCTCCAGTCGCCTGGACCTGGTATTCGAGGTTATCGCTAATGCGGCTGGGGTCAGTTGCCTCGATTGTCGCGTCGTCAAAATAGTACCGGACGCGCATGTTGTGATTGACCGAGCGCATTTTTTGGATCCCGGCCATCGAGAATAATGCGCTGGTCCCCGTTGGCCGAAGCGTAATATCCTGAATCCATTTATCGCCTTGCGGTTGTTGAGCAGGCTCGGGCTGCTCGATTCGCGAACGCCTGAATCGACGCTGATCAACACGAAATGGGACCAGGATCGGACCGCTCACGCGAACTTCTCTGGAAGTGAGAAAATTCGCATTGCCCCGGTCCGCCGGTAGAAGCGACCGAATCCAATGATATCGCCGCGTTGAAGGCGCCTGCTTGCCGGCGTATCGATCGAGTGTGGTACCGCGCAGAATCAGCGGGTAGGCGCCTTTCACCGGTTGTCCATTATGGGTCAGACTCACATAAGCGATCGGTTCGTTATTCTCCTGGAGCTTGGCGACATTCTGAAAGCTGACCTCTTCACTGAAGCCGACCAGCGCCTGAGCTGCTTTGACCTGGAACTGGCCGAAAAACCCCGCCCCGTTTACGCGCGGAAAAAACAGAAAGACAGCCACGGCAAAGACCATTCCCACGGTCGCAGCGCAAAAGGTCAACCGCCGCACCGAACGCGGAAGCTCGCGCTGATCATCCAGTAGAGTTTCGGCGTCATATTTTTCCGGTGCTATGCCAAGTACGATCCGAGCGCGATCGCTTTCGGCCTTGAGATGGAACAGCAGGCAACAATACAGCGCAACGATCAGCCAGACTGCAAGAAGGACACAATAAAGCAGGCTGGGCGTGCTGATGCTTGCCGAAACCATCAGCAGGAGTCCGACAACCAGAAGCTGCACGTAATCTCGATTGGTCCTCAGTTCCCACAACTTTACAATCTGAAGCAGCGCCAAAAACTGACCAACGATCAGGACCGGCGTCGTCTGGTCATCGACCATGTAGTCGTGGATCACATAGAGCAGTGCGCCAATCGTGATCAGATTCGCATACGTGCGCGACAGCGGGCGATACTTCCCTCGCGATGAGAGCCAGGCATGGAAAATCACCGCCGCCGAACAGATCGCCCAGAAGCCGACTGCATGTGCCGCAACGCCAAACGCCGCGAGCCCCAGCAGCACGACAATGTACAGCGTTGTTTTGAACTGAGAGATCTCGTGCATGGCGCGCTCGGCTATCGCTGTAATTTAAGCCTTCGATTCCTTTGGAATGCCGACCATCTGATCGGCCGGTACGCAGGCCTCAAAATCAATGTCTGGAGAAAAATGGAACCAGCCCAGACTTTCTTCTCGCTGGGCCGACAACACAATCTGGCTGCCTCGCGCTTCAACCAGCGGGTCGCCTTGCAAATCAGATGGCGTAGCCAGCACGATCGTCGCCAAAGGACGCGCCGACCGCTGGGCCAGATTCATTAGCTCATCCGATCGGCATTTCTGATTCAAGGGAAGACGAGCCAGCAATCCAAGCAGATCATCGCACTGCTGCTTGCCTCGCCCTGGTTCGATCCTCACCGGCTCGCCATTAAAGGCGCAAAGGCCGACCGCCAAACCGTCATCGAGAGCCGCCGACGCAACAGATCCGGCCATCGCGATAGCGCGCTCGACGGCGGCGTGTGACCGTGGTGAGCGGTTTTCCAGATAAGTATCGACCACCAGAATCAACTGCGGTGGCGCGACACGCGTCATTTCACGCATCACCAGCACGCCGGTCTGAGCGCTGCGGCGCCAGTGTATCCATCGTGGATTGTCGCCGCGGCGATACTGCCGCACGCCATAAAACTCATCAGTCCCGCCGGGCCGCGCCCGCGCCGACTGGCCTGCCTCATCGGCGGCGCGACAGAGTGACAACAGCCGGCGCTCAACTTCCGCTACGGGAGGGAAAATCGCCACCCGCTCCCGGTGCCGCCGGCGCAACGATCGCTTGATAAAGCCAAACGGAAACGTAGTCGAAAGCTGGTAATGATCCAGCTCATAGATGCCGCGCCGTCGCGGAAGCAATTCACAAGGGATTGAAGCCGTTTTGCCCGGCGCCGCGTGGAGCAAATACGCCTGCGGCGGCTGCGTGAACCCCTTGCCGCCATCCAATTCGGTCACAGTGACCGACATGCTCGGCCAATATCTTTTGCGATTCGTGATCTCAAAATACAGCGTTGTCGGCACAGCCACGACCAAATAAGGCGGCATCATTCGCCGAACTTCCAGGCCTCTCACAACGACGCGCCCCACGACCCAACTCACGATCATGATCCCGATCATCAGCCCGAACATCGCAAAGATCAGATTCGCCTGGGTGTTATAGGCGGCGAGCCCCATGAACATCAGCAGCGCGCAGTAGAGCAAGCCCGCCAGCGAGAAGTCGGAAGAGGGCCGGCGGCGGGTTGGGGCGATCGGTGGATGAGTGGGTTGAATCGCGGACATAGCCAATGCCAAACCTCGAGGCAATTCTATCCCGCAAACGGTGCGTTTTATTGCGGCGCTCGAACCTGATTTAAGATCGTCCGGAGAATCGCTTCGCTGTTATGAGCGTCACCGTTGTGCAAATACGACTTGCTCAACACGCGATGGGCGCAGACCGCTACAAAGAGTTCCTTCACATCATCAGGCGTGACAAAATCTCGCCCCACCAGCATCGCGGACGCCTGAGATGCCTGGGTCAACGCAAGTGCACCGCGCGGTGAGACGCCGAGGCGCAGGTCCGCACTGGATCGCGTCGCTTCGATCAAGTCCAGGATGTATTCGACTAATGCCGGATCAAGTCGAACGGCTGGCAATTGATCCTGCAATTCGACCACTTCCTGTGCCTTCATCACCGGCTGAAGTTTTTCCAAAGCCGTCTGGCTGGGGCGCGTCGTAAGAATCACCTGCTCGGCCTGCCGATCCGGATATCCCACGCTGATGCGCACGATGAACCGATCCAATTGGTTTTCCGGCAGGTGATACGTGCCTTCAAACTCAAAAGGATTCTGCGTGGCGACCAACATGAAGGGCCGCTCCAGCGGCATCGTTTTATTCTCGATCGAAACCTGCTCTTCGCTCATTGCCTCCAGAAGAGCTGACTGGGTTCGGGGTGTCGTGCGGTTGATTTCGTCCGCAAGAACGACATTCGCAAAGACGGGCCCAGGTTTGAATTCGAAGGTATGGGACTGATTGTTGTAAACCGACACGCCCAACACGTCTGCCGGCAGAAGATCGGGCGTGAGCTGAATTCGGCTGAATCGGCAATCGATGCTCCGCGCCAACGATCGCGCCAAAACTGTCTTGCCCACCCCGGGCACATCCTCGATTAACACATGCCCGCGCGCCAGCAATCCGATAAGCAAAAGATCGACTGCTTTGGAGTGCCCCAGGAATACGCTGCGGATGTTGTCCCGGAGCCGGTCAATTAAATGCGTGCCCACTTCTTGCTCCGGCCCTTTCCACTGTTGTCCCACTGGTTGCTGTAATCACGAGCCTCCGATTGTACGCGCCGGCTGGCGATCTGCACAAGTTAGCCCAATTCATGCAGTCCCAAGCGTCCATGCGCTGTTCGCCAATCCTTTCCCAACGCGGCCGGATTCCTATACTGTGCCGCTTCCCATACAAACGGAGCATCGATGGCTAAGACTGAAGCGCCCAAGAAGATCGTTCTCGCCTACAGCGGCGGGTTGGACACCAGCGTCATCCTTCCCTGGCTCAAGGAGCGATACCCCGGTGTCAAACTCGTCGCCTATGCGGCAGAACTGGGCCAGGGCGACGAACTCAAGGGCATTGAAGATAAAGCGCGCAAGAGCGGCGCGGACGAAGTAATCGTGGGCGACCTTCGCCAGGAATTTGCCGAGAAATACTGCTTCCCGATGCTCCGCGCCCACGCGATTTACGAACAGGATTATTTGCTGGGCACGAGCATCGCCCGTCCTCTGATTGCTGCTAAACAGGTCGAAGCAGCCCGCCAGACCGGCGCAGATGCCGTCGGCCATGGCGCTACCGGCAAAGGCAATGACCAGGTCCGCTTCGAGCTGACTTACATGGCACTCGCGCCGGATCTGAAAATCATCGCCCCCTGGAAAGATCCATCCTTCGAGCTGCGCGATCGCGAAAGCGCCGTGGATTATGCCCGAAAACATGGCATCCCGATCCCGGTCAGCAAAGAGAAAATCTACAGTCAGGACCGAAACCTCTGGCACATCAGCCACGAAGGAGCCGAGATCGAGCATCCGGGCAAGGAGCCGAATTGGCAAAAGTGCCTGACGATGACGACGCCGCCCGAAAAAGCGCCGAATGAAAGCGAACTCGTCGAAGTCGAATTCGAGGCGGGCACGCCGGTTTCAATTAACGGCCGGAACTTGTCGGGCCATGAACTCATCGCGGAATTGAACAAAATTGGGGGTCGTCATGGCGTGGGCATCGCGCTCCTGGTTGAGAATCGCCTGGTTGGCATGAAAAGCCGAGGCGTTTACGAGACGCCCGGCGGCACCATCCTTTACGAAGCCCACAAGGCACTCGAACAGGTCTGCATCGAGCGCGATACGCTTCATTACAAGCAGCAGGTTGCGCTCAAATACGCCGATTTGGTCTATAACGGCCAATGGTTCCATCCGCTGCGCGAAGGCCTGCAGGCCTTCATCGATCACACCAACGCATCCGTCACCGGCACAGCCAAACTCCGCTTGTTCAAAGGTCGCGCCATGGCCGTCGCGGCAACAAGCCCCCATAGTCTTTATGATCCGCAATTGGCCAGCTTCAGCATGGAAGGCTACGACGTCACTGCCGCTCGCGGGTTTATCGACCTCTTCGGTTTGCCCATGAAAGTCGCCTCAGAAAGGCGGCGCTGGTAAACCAATTGACGAAAATGAACCGATGACCTTCGGGAGCCCTATGATTAAATGGAAGAAGTTCTTCCGAGGCGTTTATGAATGGTCATCATTTTAAATATGTTTTGATCGGTGGCGGCCTTGCCAGCAGCAGTGCGGCGCAGGCGATTCGCGAAGCCGACCACGAAGGCTCTATTCTTCTCGCGGCGCAGGAAATCGTGCGCCCCTACCATCGTCCGCCTTTGAGCAAGGAGTTTCTCCGCCGGCAAAAACCGCGCGAAGAGATATTCACTCAGGAATCGCAGTGGTTTGAAAAGAATCACGTCGAGCTTCGCACCGGCTGCCGGGCTGCGCGCCTCGATGTGGCGCGCAATGCCGTAACGTTGGCCGATGGTCAGGTCATCTCTTACGAAAAACTTCTTCTTGCCACCGGGGCAAGCGCCAAGCCGCTGGAGATCCCCGGCTCTGATCTGCCCAATCTTTATTACCTGCGTAGCCTGGAAGACTCGACACGCCTCCAGACTGCTGCTGACAAAGCACGCCATGAAGGCCGGCCTCATGCCGAGGGGCGCGGGCGCATCGCTATCATCGGTGCGGGTTTCCTCGGGACTGAATTGGCTGCTTCATTCGTGCAGATGGGCCTCTCGGTTGATCTGCTCTGCGGAAGCGAAGCACCGTGGGGAAACATCGTCGGCGATGCTGCCGGCAAGTTCCTTGTGCGTTATCTCGAAGCGCGCGGCGTTCGCGTTCGCCCCAATGTTCGTCCCCTTCGTTTCGAAGGCGACGGCCGCGTGCAGCGCGTCGTTTTGCCCGATGGACAGAACCTGGAATGCGATTTTGCCATCGCCGCGGTCGGAGCGGTCGCGCATCGAGAACTGCTGCGCGGAACTCCCATCGCCGCGGAGAAAGCGATTCTGACCGACGAATTCTGCCGCACGAATGTCGCCAATGTTTATGCGGCGGGCGATTGTGCCGCGATCTTCGATCCGCTGTTTGGCAAACATCGCATGATCCCGCACTGGGATAACGCAAACGTCACCGGCGCACTGGCTGGCCGAAATATGGCTGGTGCAAATGAACCTTACAAAGCGGCCAACAACTTCTTCAGCGACATCTTCGATCTCACCATCAATGGCTGGGGCGAAGCGCGATTCGTCGATCGACGCCTCATCCGCGGCGCGGCCAATGGCGCTGCGCCATCGGCAGGGTTTGCCGAAATTGGCATCGCTTCAGATGGCCGCGTTGCCCAAACCGTTTCCTTCGGTATGTCAAACCAGGAAAAGGAACTGGCCGATCTCGTCGAACGCCGCGCCAACGTCGCCGGTCTGGAAGAGCAACTGAAAGATCCGTCGGCGCCGATCGCCGATAAGTGATATTGCGCCACCTCGCCGCGCCGCCGCCCATGTCGCTTACGCTTTCGCGGACGGACGTGCTCTTGCCACATTCCTTAGTAAACCCCATCACAACAGTTTCGATTGTCAGCGGTAATTTCTCTCGGCACCGCGTGGTGCCCCGCGCGCCAGCGCGGTTCGCGCTTTCCACTATATTTTCAGGATTAACACTCCATGCGAGTCAAATCGATTTTAGCTGCTGCAGCCCTCTCGACTTTGCTTGCGCTGCCGGTCAGCGCGTTGTTTGCCAAGGATTCCGCCAAGGCCCCAACCGGCGCGGCCCGAGTCGCTGCCGATCAGGAGTCGGGCGCGATCAACACCCTCACTCCCCAGGAAAAGGCCGAGGGCTGGGAACTGCTTTTCGACGGGAAGGACCTTCATGGCTGGCATAATTTCATCCCGGCCCAGGCCCGTAAGAAGGCGAACTTCAAAGAACCCACGTCCGTTCGTCCCGGCTGGGAAGTGAAGGATGGGGTTCTGATGTGCGTCGATCCGCACAACGCCGGCGACATCCTCACCGACCAGAGATTCGAGTGGTTCGAGCTGCAGCTCGATTACAACATCTCCGAGGCCGGTAACAGCGGCATCATGTATCACGTGACCGATCAGGGCGGCGCCGCCTGGGCAACCGGTCCCGAATTTCAGCTCGAGGACAACAAGGAAGCCAAGGACCCCATTCGCTGCGGCTGGCTCTATCAGCTTTACCAGCCGCCGATCGATCCCAAGACCGGCAAGACGCTGGACGCGACCAAGCCGGTCGGCCAGTGGAACCACGTTCGGCTCCTCATCAGCCCCGACAAATGCGAACACGACATCAATGGGGTCAAATATTTCGACTATGTGCTCGGCAGCGACGATTTCAATGCCCGCGTCGCCAAGAGCAAGTTCGCGAAAATGCCTCACTTCGCCAAGTCCCCCAGCGGCTCAATCGCCCTGCAGGGTGACCATGGGCAGGTTTCCTTCCGCAATATCAAGATTCGCGTGATCAACGGGAAGTAGTAATACCCCGGGAGCAACCTGTCGAAGAAGCGGCCCGCCATTTCGCGGGCCGCTTTTTTTGGCGCGATGAGCGATGATCAAGCTTCTGCGCGAAAGCTATTGCGCGCGATGTCTCGCAACGCAGTACACGCTTCAGCCAGGACGTGAAAGAAAAGGCCCAGCACCAATGGCCAAAGGAACATCACCAATTGAAAAATGCTGCTGAGCCACGCAGCGCCCACCAGACCGCTCGATCCATATTTGTAGATTTCGAGAAAGATCGAAATTAATGCGAACATGCCCAGCAGATAACAGAGATAGGCGATGATTCTGAGCGCCGTCGCCCCCCATCGCAGGCCGCGATAGTCGGGTAGCGAATCTCGGGCGATCGCGTAGTCAACTGGATCCACTTTCCGAATCTGATCTGTCGCAGCAGCCAATTGCTTATCGATTGCCGGCTCCCCCGCCGCGATAATTTCCGAAACCAGCAGCCCCTTTTTTCTTGCCAGCGCCTCCGCATCCGTCTGCGAATCAGCATCCACAATCAACGAAAACTCCCGCCCCGTATTCGCATCGGCACATTGAATGGCCCATTTCATGGTCGTTCCAATGGAACGACTTTACCCGACCCCATTGCCTGCTTCCAAAGCCAATCGATTTTCACGCGCACCGCAGTCACCTCCGGGGCGGTCACCGGCGTGTTATGTTCATAGCTGGTGATTCGCGCCAATTCTTTCGGCCCCGCATAGGCATCGACCACCATCTTCTGATATTTCGGCAGCACGAATGTGTCATGTCCCGCGAGGATGAAGACGGCCGGCTCTTTGCAATGCCCTGCATTGGCCAGCGAATCCAATTCGTCCGGCACCGCCGCCGCGACTCGCCTGGAGGCGATCCAGAAATCGAACCAGCCAAAACGACCATTGATCAATTGCCGCAACGGCGGCGGATTGTGCAACACCAGCCCGGCAACAGGTCAATGGGCCGCCACGTAAAGAGCCGCGGTCGTTCCAATACTGTGGCCGCTGACGAAGATCGGCCTCCCGTTCGCGTGTCGAGCCAGCGCGTCATAGGCAGCCAGTGCCGCGGGCGGAATATTTCGAAGTTTTGCCGCGCCCGTGCTCTGCCCATACCCCGGATAATTCACCGCCCAGATTTCAACCGCGTGCTCATCCCACATCGGCAGCAGGCGAATCAACTCGTTTTCGGCTCGCGAGCCATTGCCGTTAAAAGCCAGAACATAGGCTTCGGGTTCATTGGAGATAATGGCCAGAATGATCCAAAGCGCGCGCTTCGCATGCGCCTTTCGCAAAGGCCACTTCATCTTCATCGAACTACATTGTAGCCCAATCAATGGGCCTGCGAGCAGGAATTCATTGCACGGTTCCTATGGTGCTCACTGACGTTTTAACCGACTCAAATTTGTTTCGCATCTAAAGACAGCGGGCGACTCTCTGCAAAAGAGAATCGCCCGCTGCGGTGGATCGAAATTGCAAGCTGCGATGCGAGCTTACTTGAGCTCGACGCTCGCGCCCTGCTCTTCGAGTTCCTTCTTGAGCTTCTCGGCTTCGTCCTTGCTCAGGTTCTCCTTGACGGTCTTGGGAGCGCCTTCGACAAGGTCCTTGGCTTCCTTCAGGCCCAGGCCAGTCGCCTGACGGACGACCTTGATGACCTGAATCTTCTTTTCGCCGCCGGCCTTGAGGACGACGTCAAACGTGGACTTCTCTTCGGCCTTTTCAGCAGGCGCCGCGCCGCCCCCACCACCGCCACCGGCCATGACCACACCGCCGGCTGCTGGCTCGATGCCGTGGGCTTCCTTGAGATAGCTGGCCAGATCGACCGCCTGCTTGAGGGTCAGGCCGGCAATCTTGTCGCCGATTTCCTTCAGTTCCGTTGCTACTTCTGCCATGATTCAAACTCCCGGGAATTTCGCATTCCCATTACTTTTAGAAGCGACTGCTTCCGCGGAACGTAACGTGTTCCGAGCCGTGTCGATGATCCCGCCTGAGAGCTCGCCTCACGATGAAGCGATTTGACCCTTTCGGGGCAGTCAGTGCCGCCGGATCGGATAACATTTATGCGCCTTTTTGTTCGATCGCTTTGAGAACTCCACCGAGCTTCCCGCCGGGACCTTTGAGGGCCGCGCCGAGATTTCTACCCGGTGAAAGCACCAGCGCCGCGATCTGCCCGATGGCTTCTTCGCGGCTGGGCATCTTGCTGACGGTCTGGACGCCCTTCTCGCCGGGGTAGATTTCGCCGTCGAAGAAGACGCCGCGCAGCTCGAGCTTTTCGTCGGTCTTCTTTTCATCCATCAGCAATCGGGCGATGACCGAGATGCTGGCGGCCTTGCCGTAGATGACGGCACAGGGCCCTTCGAGAAGCTTCTCGAAGCCCTTGAGCTTCGAATTCTCGGTGGCTTTGCGCACCAGGCTGTTCTTCACGACGGTCATTTTCAGACCCTTTTCGTGAAGGCGCCGGCGAATGAGATTGTTCTTGGTGGCGTCGATGCCGCGCGGATTGATAACGCCGACGCCGTCGATGTCCTTCAGGCGGTCGGTCAGTTCCTTGGTGATTAGGTTTTTAACTTGCTTGCTCATGAGACCCTCGGATGGCCGTAGGTTTTAGTTGCAATCAGTGACGATACGCTACACAAAGCGCCCTTATGAAATCGCCAGGTAAACGGCCGGCGTCATGGAGCCTTTGAGCACCACTTTCTTGAAGTAATGCCCCTTGCTGGTCTGCGGCTTCATCTTGCGGATCTGCGCGACCATCGCATTGATGTTTTCGGTCAGCTTGCCTTTGTCGAAGCTGAGCTTGCCGACGACGGTGTGGACGTTGCCGCCCGCATCGTTGCGGAACTCGACCTTGCCCGCCGCATATTCCTTGACCGCGGCGGCAATGTCGGGAGTCACCGTGCCGGCCTTGGGCGAAGGCATCAGACCCTTGGGACCCAGCACCTTACCGAGGCGGCCGACGAAGCGCATCATGTCGGGGGTCGAGATCGCGACGTCGAAATCGGTGAAATTCTCCTTCTCGATCGCGGCAACCAACTCCTGCCCGCCCGCGCGGATCGCGCCGGCGGCAGTGGCCTGCGGAGCAAGGTGATCGGGGCAGAAGGCAACGACCCGCTTGGTCTTGCCGATGCCGTGCGGCAGCGACACCGAGCCGCGGATCATCTGGTCGGCCTGTTTGGGATCAATGCTCAGCGAAAAAATCAGCTCGACCGACTGGTCGAACTTCGTGGCATTGAAACCCTTGAGCAGATCGATTGCCGGATCGATCGCCACTGGATCGGCCACCGCTTTCTTGGCTGCTTCTTTGTAACGCTTGGAACGTTGTTCAACGACGGCTTGAGGCATAATGCAAATCGCTCCTGATGCGGGACAAAAGAGCCGCCCGCGGAAGCTCCCACTGTTGTGATGGCCCGTGGTGCAGGCCTTTGAATTTCTAAATCAGTCGGCTGAATTTCCGCCAGCCGCTTCCGAGCTCAGAACTGAAATCTCAGATCTGAAATTTCAAATCTCAAATTTGAGATTCGACCTTATCCTTCAACCGTAATCCCCATGCTCCGGGCCGTGCCGGCGATGATCCGTGCGGCATGCTCGTCATCAAACGCATTGAGATCCTTGCCCTTCTCCTTGGCAAGCTGCTTGCACTGAGCCATGGTCACTTTGCCGATCTTATTCTTGTTCGGCTCGCCGCTGCCCTTCTCGGCTTTGATCAGATCCTTCAGCATCACACTGGCCGGGGGACTCTTGACTTCGAAATCAAAAGTGCGGTCCTTGTAAACCGTGATGACCACGCCCACCACCTTGCCTTTGAGGGCCGCGGTGGCGGCATTGAAGCGCTGAATGAACTGGCCCGGGTTCACGCCATGCTGACCGAGTGCCGGACCGATCGGCGGAGCCGGGGTGGCGGTGCCGCCGGGCGCTTGAATCTTGAACTGTGCCGTGATCTCTTTCTTTGCCATTTTCGTTACTCAATTCGCTTGATATCCGCCTCGCTCGCATCGCGAACGGTCGCGTCGACTCGTTTCGCTCCGGCTCGCGGAAACAGGGTTCCGACTTCCACTTCCGTCTGGGGCTGAGCCGGCTGAGTCAATACGCCAAGCAACCGATAGACCGGCACGGTCAGCACCAAAAGGGCGAGAAGACTAACAAGAAATGCCAACACAGACAAGGCCACCGCCAAAATCCCCGGCAGAGCCACAATCATGAGGATCATCCGAGCCCAGGCCGGCAGCGCCGTGAGCTGCCGCAGCCGCCCCATCCGCCCGATCCAAACCTGCCCCTGCTCCCAAGCCATCGCCATTCGCGCTCCTGCGAGATTCCGCAACGCGGAAACCGGATCATAGCGCCTGCACACCGCGTAATCGCGAAAAAAAATGCGGACGTATGCTGCAAAAACCGAAAAAAAGGGGGCGCCAGCCACCCTTTTTGTAATTTACAAATTTTAATAGACTTACGGTTTCGATAAGACGATTGAAGGCTGCGCCCGATGGCACTCATTCACGTCTGCCCAGTCCACGCCCCCTGCCGATCCGCATTGCTAAACGCCGCTTCGATCTTCGCGACCACATTCGGCGGAAGCGGGCCCTTGTTGGCGTAGCCGATGTTGGCTTGCGCGTTTTGGGGATTGGTGGTGCCGATGATGGCGGTGTGGATGCCGGGGTGGCTGAGCACAAACCGCAGCGCCATTTCCGGCCATGCGTCGGGGCCGGTGAGTCCGAGGCCGGCCGGGTCCAGATTCATCTGCTTCAGGCGGTCGTGATACACCTGCGCATAATTTCGATACATCCCCGGCTGCTCGCTCGGCTGTCTCCAGGCCGCGTTGGCGATGGGACGCTTGGCGATCACGCCGACGTTGTTCTTCTGCGCCGTCGGCAGCACGAGCCGCAGGTTGGTCTGGTCGGCGATGTTCACCGATGTTTCGATGACCGCGATATCCGGCAGCGTCGCCGCGTAGGCGGCCGCCTGGTTGTCGCCGCTGTAACCTACGAAGCGGATTTTTCCCGCCTCGCGCGCCTCGATCATCGCGCCCAGCGCCTCGCCCGCCTTGAGCGTGTCCAGGTCGCATGAGTGCAGCAGCATGACATCCAGATGATCGGTGCGCAGGTTTTTCAGCGAGCGATCGACCGTGCCGCTGACAAGCTGCCGCGAC